>NZ_JBEPCY010000001.1:0-237934 GCF_040299965.1 Streptomyces sp. NPDC000594
GTTGGGGGTCGGGGCGCCGGTCGGGGAGCGCCGGGGCGGCCCGGGGTGAGCTGGTCGCCGGGGCGCTCCGGTCCGGGTTCCGCGCTCCGGTCCGGGTTCCGCGCTCCGGTCCGGGTTCCGCGCTCCGGTCCGGGTTCCGCGCTCCGGTCCGGGTTCCGCGCTACTCGGCGGGAACGCTGGCGATGCCCGGTGGCAGGAACCGCCGGCCGGTCACCCGCTCCGACACACCGGTCCGGTCGAGGTACGGGGTGATCCCACCGAGCCAGAACGGCCAGCCGACGCCCAGGATCAGGCACAGGTCGACGTCCTGCGCCTCGGCCACCACGCCCTCGTCCAGCATCCGCCGGATCTCGTCGGCGAGCGCCGCGGCTGTGCGGTCCAGCACCTCCGCCGGGGTGGACGGCGAGGAACCGGCCTGCCACCCGGCCAGGACCTCGGGGTCGGGGGTCTTCCCGCCCGCGGCGTCCCGGAGCCATACGGAGGTCCTGCCCGCTTCGACGAGCCGCCGCAGGTTCCCGCTCACCGTGAACCGGTCGGGGAAGGCCGCGTGCAGGGCCTCGATGACGCGCAGGGCGGTCGCGGGACCGATGAGCTCCAGCAGGTCCAGCGGTGTCGCCGGCAGCCCCAGCGGGTGGAACGCCCGGTCCGCCGGCCCGAAGGGGGTGCCCTCGTCCAGGATCGCGACGATCTCGCCCAGCAGGCGGGCCAGCACCCGGTCGACGACGGACGCGGGCGTGTCCGGGATCAGTACACCGGTCTTGCCCAGCCCCTTGCCCAGCGCGAAGGCCGTCGCCAGCGTCGCCTCATCGGTCCCGTCGGCACGGATGATCTCCACCAGCGGCATGACGGCTGCCGGGTGGGCGAAGCGGAGCCCCACCACCCGTGCCGGGTGGCGCAGCTTGAGCGCGACCTCCGCGGGCGAGGTGCCGGGCGCGGTGGTCGCCAGCACGCACCCGGGCGGGACCTGCTCCTCGATCTCCGCGAACACCCGCTGCCGGGTGGGGAGATCGCCGTCCAGTGCCTCGACGACGAGACCGGCCTCCCGGAGCGCCTCCCCGTCCGGCGACCCCGACACCCGTGCCTTGACCCGGACGGCCGCGTCCGGGGTCAGCAGGCCGCCGTCCAGCAGTGCGTCGGCCTCGGTGTGCACACGGGCCACGGCCTCGTCCACCTGCGCCCGGTCGGCGCCGGTCAGGACGACGGGGACGTCCAGCTGTCGCGCGAACAGCAGGGCCAGCCCGGTGGCCCCGGGACCCGTACCGGCGATCCCGACGCTCTCCACCGGGCGGGCCAGCGACTCGTCGGGCAGGCCCGGCTGCTGGGCCGCACGCCACTGCACCAGGCTGAACGCGTACAGGCTGGCCCGTGCCTCATCGCCCATCAGTACCTCGGCCATGGCCTCGGACTCGGCCGCGTAGCCGCGGTCCAGGTCGTGGTGGCGGGCGAGGTCCAGCAGCTCCACGGCCCGCTCCGGCCCCGGTGACGCGCCGTGGGTCTTGGCCTCGACGAGGGCCCGCGCCCGGGCGATGGCCGCGTCCCAGCCCGCGCCGCGGTCGAACTCGGGGCGGGGGACCGCGGTCGTGCCGTCGACCACACCGGCGATCCAGCGCAGTGAGGCGTCGAGGAAGTCCGCCGAGTCGAGCAGCACATCGGCGACGCCCAGTTCGACGGCGTCGGCGGGCTGGAGCATCGTGTTGGTGAACGCGTTCTCGATGATCACGGTGACCGCGCGGTCCGGACCGATGAGGTTCGGCAGCAACTGGGTGCCGCCCCAGCCCTGGAACAGGCCGAGGGCGCACTCGGGGAAGCCCAGTGCGGGCACATCGGATGCCACGGTCCGGTACTGGCAGGACAGTGCCAGTTCCAGTCCGCCGCCGATCGCGACCCCGTTGACCAGGGCGAAGGTCGGGATCGTGGAGTCGGTGAAGCGGCGGAACGCGTCGTGGCCGAGCTTGCCGACGGCCAGCGTCGTCTCGCGGTCCATCCCGACGGCGGCCAGGTCGGCGCCGACGGAGAAGCAGAAGGGCTTGCCGGTCACCGCGATGGCCGCCGGGTCCGCGGCCAGCGCGGCGTCGAAGGCGGCGTCGATACTGCGGAGACCCTCGCGGCCGAAAGTATTCGGTTTAGTGGGGTCGAGCCCATTGTCCAGGGTGATCAGTGCGACCGGCTTCGCCAGTCCGGAGACCGGGATCATCCGGGTGGTCGCATGGGTCACGACTTCGTTTCTCACTTGCCCCTCCAGTGTGGGTTCTGCCTGATCATGGTGTGGCGCGGCGGCATACCTGTGTCGCCGGCCGCCTCACCAGGCAATAGGGAGGGAGAGCAGCCCCTGGACTGTGTCGCCCGGTGCACAGGGGAGCTGGTCGACCGGGCCGGTCAGGCGCAGGCCGGGCAGACGGGTGAAGAGGGCCCGCAGCGCGATCTCCATCTCGGCGCGCGCGAGATTGTGACCGAGGCAGAGGTGGATGCCATGGCCGAAAGTGATGTGGTGGCGTGCCGAGCGTGTCAGGTCCAGCTCATCGGCGGCCGGGTAGACGGACGGGTCCCGGTTGACCAGTGAGGTCGCGAAGAACACCGCGTCGTCGGGGCGGATGACCACGTCGCCGATCTCGATGTCCTGGGTGGCCACCCGGGCCAGGCCCTCCACGATGGAGAGGAACCGCAGGAGTTCGTTGACGGCGTTCGGGAACAGGGTGTCGTCGGCCCGCAGTGCGGCGAGTTGCTCGGGGTGTTCCAGCAGGGTCAGGGTGCTCAGTGTGATCATGCTGGCGGTCGACTCATGGCCGGCGATGAGCATGAAGATCGCCAGGCTGACCGCGTCCTGCCGCTCCAACTCGCCCGCGTGCATGTGCTCGACCAGGGTGTCCAGCAGGTCGCCGCCCGGCTCGCTCTCCTTGTGGGCGATCAATTTGCCCATATAGGCCATGAGTTGCATGGCGGCACCCGCGGCCTCCTCGCCCGTGGTGGCGCGCAGCAGGAGGGAGGACTGCTCCTCGAAGAAGTCGCGGTCGGAGACCGGTACGCCGAGCAGTGCGCAGATCACGCTGGAGGAGAGCGGGAGCGCGAACTGGCTGACCAGGTCGGCGGTCGGGCCCTTCTCGATCATGTCGTCCAGCAGTTCGTCCACCAGCTGCTGGATCTGCGGGCGCAGGTCGGCGACGCGCTGATTGGTGAAGCGCGGCATCAACATGCGCCGCTGGGCGTGCTGTTCGGGACCGTCGGCACCGAGCAGCGGGGTGCGGCGCTGTTCGAGGGGGATGGCCGCGAAGCGCGGCGAGGTCACCGGGAAGGCCGGGTTCTCACGGACCGAGGAAAGGCGATCGTCGGTGAGGAGTTGCCGTGCCTCGGCGTGCCCCGTCACGATCCACGCTTCGCGTCCGTCGTAGAGCCTGACGCGGGAGATCGGCCCCTCGTCCACCAACGGCTGATAACCGGTGGGCGGGTGGTAGGGGCAGGAACGATCCTGCGGGAAGGAAACGGCTTCGGTCACGAGTGAACCCTTCGCGAATGTCGGTCCCCGGCAGCTACTGCGCCAGGCCTCGGATCATCCCGGTGCGCCTCTGACGGGTCAACAGCACTCAGGCGCGCGCGGGGCGGTGGGGATGCCGCTGCCGCGCACTGCGACATCCTGCCGAAAACGGCTGTGACCTGCGATGACGCACTTATCGTCCCGGTTGGGACGCCCGAAGGGTCCCGGCCGCGAGGATTGTCCGCAGGGAAAATGATCAAGCCTGATCGAAGGGTTTGACGGGCCTGCCTTGTGGGGTAGCGTGTGGCTGCGGACCGAACGAACAGGCGAGTTCACGCAGCGTAGTTGACGGAGGCGATGGGGGCATGGCCGTGGAACGGCAGGCACGCGTACGCGTCGCAGGAGTTCTGCGTCATTGTCCGGAACCACACCTCCTTCCTCCCTTGTTGTGAACCGCCGGTCCCGGCACTTTCTGCACACCCCCGGCCTCGCCGACGATGCCGGTCGCACCATCCACACCGTTTGCCTCATGCAAGACGGCTGCCCCTTCTCGGTGCCCCCTGTCCGCTACGCGGCCTGAGGGAGACCACACCGAGGGGTGACCGGGCGGATGCCGGGGCAACGGGGCCCGTACGGCGGGGGCTTGCACCACGGCCCTGTTCCGCTGTCGGATCAACGCGCGAAGTTCGAAGTTGAAGTCCTTTCCTGATCGCCACTCGCGGTTGTGGCCTGTCTCGATCGGGATGTCGGGGTTTGAAAGAGGGCTTTTCTGTGCAGAGCAACGACATCGCCATCATCGGCATGTCCTGCCGGTTCCCCGGTGCTGACGACTACCGTCAGTTCTGGGCCACGGTGGAGGGCGGTCGCTCCCACATCGGTGAGGTTCCGCGCGGCCGTTGGGACTGGCGGAGGTACGCCGACACCGAGGGCCCGGGGACCAGCAGGTGGGGTGCCTTCCTGACCGATGTGGCAGGCTTCGACGCCGCGTTCTTCCGGGTGTCCCCGCTGGAGGCGGAGAGCATGGACCCGCAGCAGCGGATCATGCTGCACCTCGCCTGGTCCTGTTTCGAGGATGCCGCCGTACCTCCCGCGGAGCTGGCGGGCCGCGATGTCGGGGTCTTCATCGGCGCCTTCAACCTGGACTACAAGGGGCTCCAGGAGACAGCGGTACGCGAGCCGGCGGCGCACCACGCCACCGGGACGGCGGGTGCCGTCATCGCCAACCGCGTCTCCCACTTCTTCGACTTCACCGGCCCCAGCGTGACTGTCGACACGGCGTCCTCCGCATCGCTGGACGCCGTGCACCTGGCCGTGCAGTCCCTGCGGCAGCAGGAGTGCGGCCTCGCGGTCGCGGGCGGGATCAGCCTGGTGCTGACGCCCGAGCGGACCGTCTCCTTCTCCAAGGTCGGCATGCTCTCCCCGACCGGATCCTGCAAGACCTTCGACGAACGCGCCGACGGATATGTACGCGGTGAGGGCGGCGGCGTGGTGCTGCTCAAGCCGCTCGCGGACGCCGTCCGCGACGGCGACAGCATCCACGGTGTCATCAGGGGCAGCGCGGTCAGCCACGGCGGGCGGACCAGGAGTCTCACCTATCCCAGCGCCGACGCGCAGGCCAGGGTCATCGCGAAGGCCTTCGCCCAGGCGGGCGTCGCACCGGAGACCGTCGGCTATGTCGAAGCGCACGGCACCGGCACACCGACCGGCGACCCGATCGAGATCCGCGGACTGGTGGAAGGGTTCCGTGCGGCCCGGGGCGGGGCGGCGGACCCCGGTCCTGACCACTACTGCGGGCTCGGCTCCGTCAAACCCAACATCGGCCATCTCGAACCCGCCGCGGGAATCGCCGGTCTCATCAAGGTCCTGCTCTCGATGAAGAGCGGCACGATACCCGGCCTGCCGGACTTCGAGCGGCTCAACCCCGCCATCACACTGGACGGGACACCCTTCTACATAGCGGACGCCCCGAGGGAGTGGGAAGCGCCCCGCTCGGAGACGGGCGAGCCGCTCCCGCGCCGCGCCGGGGTCAGCTCATTCGGCTTCGGCGGGACGAACGCGCACGTCATCCTGGAGGACGCGCCGTCCGGTGAGCCGGTCACGCCATGGGCAGGGCCCGCCTATCTCATCTGTCTGTCCGGCAGGACCGCGACGGCACTGCGGCGGCGGACCGGTGATCTCGCGGACTGGCTCGGCCGGGCGGACACCGCCGCCGGTATCGACCTGATGAACCTGAGCGCCACGCTGCTGCGGGGACGGGAACACTTCGGCGTCCGGGCGGCCTTCGTCGTACGGAGCGCCGACGAGCTCCGCGACATGCTGGACCGATTCACGGAGACGGGCCACGCCGCCGATGGGGTCCACCACCTCGGCGAGGACGCGGGCGTGGGAGCGAGAAAGCTGAGACCGGGCCCTGCCGGCTTCCGTCTCGCCACGGAGCCGGCCGCCCCCGAGTACCTCGCGCACCTCTCCGACCTGGCCGAAGCCTTCGCCGCAGGCGCCGAACTCCCCACGGACAAGCTCTTCGCCGGGATCCGCACCGAGAAGCTCCGGCTGCCCACCTATCCGTTTGACGCACAGCAGTGGTGGATCACGGCCGACCCGGTGTCCGGAGTTCCCGTGCCCGAGGTCCCCGGGCCCGCAGCCCCGGCGTCCGATACCCCGGCGTCCGAAGCCCCGGTGTCCGCAGCTCCGGCGGAACGATTCTTCGCGAGACGCGACGACCGACCGGAGACGGCGGAACTGCTCCGGGCCGACCTCCGCCGCATCGCCTCCGCCGTCCTCAAACTGTCGGAGGACGGCATTCGGCCCGCCGACAACCTCTCCGACCTGGGCTTCGACTCCGTCGGCAACACCCGGCTGGCCACCGAGCTGAGCGAGTACTACGGCATCGGCCTCACCCCCTCGGACCTGTACACCCACTTCACCCTGGGCATGGTCCAGGACCACCTGCTCCAGGACCACGCCGAGGCCGTCGCCCGGACGTACGAGGGCAGGGGCGAGGAGACCGCCGACACCCCGCGCCCACGGCAGGACACCGCCCCCGTGCCCCAGCGGGACACCACCCCCGTACCCCGGCCGGAGCCCACTGCCGCACCCGCCGCGCCGTCCGGCGACGACATCGCCATCATCGGTCTCAGCGGGCGTTTCCCGCAGGCGCGGACCGCCGACGACCTCTGGGACATCATCGCGGGCGGCCGGGACGTGGTCGGGCCCCTCCCGGCCGAACGGCGACAGGACTGGGCCGGAGCACCCGGCGACCACCCGCCCCAGGGGGGATGGCTCCCCGGCGCGGCCGAGTTCGACCCGCTGTTCTTCGAGATCGTTCCCAGCGAGGCCGAGGCCATGGACCCCCGGCAGCGACTGCTGCTCCAGGAGTCCTGGCGGGCCCTGGAGGACGCGGGCTACGGCGCGGCCCGGCTGCGCGACAACACCATGGGCATGTTCGTCGGCGCCGAACAGGGCGACTACCAGCGGCTCGCCGGCAGTGGTGAGACCCTCACCTCCGCCCACGACGGCATCCTGGCCTCGCGCCTCGGCTACTTCCTCAACTTCTCCGGACCGGTCGTCGCGATCAACACGGCATGCTCCGCCGGACTGGCCGCCGTCCACCAGGCCTGCGCGAGCCTGCGCGCCGGCGAGTGCGACACCGCGCTCGCGGCGGGCGTCAACATCCTGGCGACCTCCCAGTTCTTCCAGCACGCCGACCGCGCCGGAATGCTCTCCGACGACGGCGTCTGCCGCCCCTTCGACCAAGGCGCCAACGGCATGGTCGTGGGCGAAGCGGTCGCCATCGTGGTCCTCAAGAGCCTGTCCCGGGCCGTGGCGGACGGCGACCGGATCCACGCCGTCATCCGCGGCAGCGGCATCAACTACGACGGCCGTACGAACGGCATCACCGCCCCCAGCAGGTCCGCGCAGTCCTCACTGCTGCGCTCCGTGTACGAGCGGTTCGGCATCGACCCCGGCGAGATCGGGCACATGGTGGCCCATGGCACCGGGACCCGGCTCGGCGACCCCATCGAGGTGAACGCCCTCGCCGATGCCTTCACCCCGTACACCGACAAGAAGCAGTACTGCGCGCTGACCTCCGTGAAGAGCAATCTCGGGCACACCCTGGCCGCGTCCGGCGTGGTGAGCCTGATCGGCCTGGTGCAGTCGCTGCGGCACGAGACCCTGCCCGCCAGCCTCCACTGCGAGCAGGACAGCGACTACATCGACTGGGCCCACAGCCCCTTCTACGTCAACAAGGAGACCCGGCCCTGGAAGAGCGGGCCCGGCGGGAAGCGACTGGGCGCGGTCAGTTCCTTCGGGATCAGCGGAACCAACGCCCATGTCGTCGTCGAGGGATACGAGCCACCCCCGGCCCCGGAGACCGGTGACCCCGCGCGGCGCCACCTCCTCGTCCTCTCGGCCAAGACCCCCGAGGCGCTCACCGCCGCAGCCGCCGAACTCCTGACCTTCCTGGAGAACCACGGTCACCGGCCGGCGGATCTCGCCCGGATCAGCGCCACCCTCCTGCTCGGCAGACACCACTTCGCCCACCGCTGCGCCCTGTCGGCGGCGACGGCCGAGGAGGCCGTACGGCTGCTCCGCCAGGTGGTCGCGGGGCAGGAGGGGGCCGACACCTTCCGGGGCGTCCGCCCACGGGACTTCGCACCGCAGGTCGCGCTCGCCGAGTACGCCGGTCAGCTCGTCGAGCGCGCGGGCGGCCCGGCCGAGGACCGGAGCAGGCACCAGGACACCCTCCGTGCGCTGGCCGACCTCTACCGCCAGGGCTACGACCTGGAGTGGGCTGGTCTGTTCGGCGACCGGGTCCCGCCGGTCACCTCCCTGCCCCTGTACCCCTTCACCCGTGAGGAGTTCTGGACCGGAGGGCGGCACGAGTCGGCGGCGGAGCAGCCGCTCGCCGCCGCCCCCGGCAGCGAGGACCTGCACTTCTATGTACCGCGCTGGGTGACGGCGGAATCCGGGGCGGAATCCGGGGCGGACACCGGGACGGAGACCGGAGCGGACGCCACGGCGGAACCGGGCTCCGTGCCCGCCCTGCTCGTCCTCGACGACGAACCGGCACGCGTCGCGCTCTTCCGCCGCCACTACCCGGGAACCGTGATCCAGGTACGGTCCGGCACGTCCTTCGCGGCCCACACCGCCGACCGGTACACCGCCGACCGGTACACCGTCGACCGGCGCGGCCAGGCGGACTTCGACCGGCTGCTCTCCGCGGTGGGCCCGGCGGGGCGGACACCGCTCGCCGTCGTCAACCTCTGGCCCCTGGCCTCGGACGGCTCGGACCGCACCATCGAGCTGGAGAGCCTCCTCCACTTCTTCCGGGCGGCACACCGCACCGGACTCGAACACGACCTCCGGCATCTGTCCGTCGTACCGGGTGAGCCGGGACCGGCCGGAGCGGCGGCCCAGTCGCTCGCGGGGTTCGCGCGCGCCATGACCCCGGTGAACCACCTGATCCGGATGAACACCCTGGAGTTCGCCGGGACGCCGGACGCCGGGACCGTGGTGGCCGGGGTGCTCGACGAACTCCGTGTCATCGAGCGGACCTCCGCCCGCGGCCAGGAGATCCGGCGGGCTGGCGGCCTCCGGTCGACCCGGGTGCTGCACCGGTGGACCGGCGGCACGGACGCCGCCCCGTCCGGACTGCCGCTGAAGGAGAACGGCGTCTATCTCATCACCGGCGGCGCGGGGGAACTCGGCGGCCACCTCGGCACCTATCTCGCCGAACAGTGCCGGGCGAGGCTCGTCCTGCTCGGCCGCCGGGCCCCGGACACGGGAGTGCGCCAGCGGATCACGGCGCTGGAGGCGGCGGGCGCACAGGTCGAGTATCTCCGCTGCGACGTCGCCGACCGCGACGCGGTGCGCGCCGCGCTCGACACGGCCCGGAAGCGGTTCGGCGGACTGGACGGCGTCTTCCACAGCGCGGGCGTCATGGGCGCCAGCGACGCACTGACCGTGTCGAAGAGCGAGTTCGACGGGGTTCTGGCGCCCAAGGTCCACGGCACCGTCCACCTGGACGAGCTGACACGTGAGGAGTCGCTCGACTTCTTCGTCCTGTTCTCGTCGATCGCCGCCCACCTCGGCGACTTCGGACAGGGCGGCTACGCCGCCGCCAACCGCTTCCTCGACGCCTATGCCCACCACCGTGAGGCGCTGCGGGCCGGGGGCGAGCGCCTCGGCCGGACCATCGCGGTCGACTGGCCCTACTGGGCCGAGGGCGGGATGCTCGGCGACATCGCGGACGACGCCACGTCGAAGGCCCTGTACTTCGACCACTCCGGCCTGCGCGGACTCGGGACGGCCGAGGGCATCCGGGCCCTGATGGCGATCCTGACCTCGGACGAGACCCAGGTCGTGGTGGCCAAGGGCGAGCGGAAGAAGATCGAGCGGGTCCTGCGCGTCGCGGAACGCGAGCCGGCGGACGGTGTCGCCCGGAGCGCGCCCCAGTCGGTGCGCCCCGTGGCCGAACCGGCCGGGACGGCCGCCCCCGACCTGTTCAGCGGGGCCGTCGGCTATCTCAGGGGCAGGATCTCCGAGATCTTCAGGATCGCACCGGAGCGCATCGACGCCGCCGCCGAACTCGGCGAGTACGGCATCGAGTCGATCCAGATCCTGGAGCTGCTGCGGCTGCTGGGGAAGGACTTCGACTCCCTGCCCGGCACCCTGTTCTTCGAGTACCGCACCATCCATGAGCTGGCCGGGTATCTCGTACGCGAACAGGCGGAGCGGCTGACCGCCCTGCTCGGCACCGGCTCTGCGCCTGTCTCCGTGCCTGCGGCCGCCCCGGCGGCCCCCGTCGCGCGGTCCAGGGTGACCGTGCCCGCCGAGGCGCCGGGCGGGCCCGGGCAGCCGGGGGCCGGCGGTGCCGGGCGCTCCCGCGATGTGGCCGTCATCGGGATCAGCGGCCGCTATCCGCACGCCGCCGACCTCGACCGTTTCTGGGACGTGCTGCGCCGGGGCGAGGACTGCGTCGAGGAGATTCCGCCGCACCGGTGGGACAAGGACGCGTACTACGACCCCGAGGCCAAGCCCGGCCGGACCACCGGCAAGTGGGGCGGCTTCATCGACGGCGCCGAGAACTTCGACAGTATGTTCTTCGGCATCCCGCCCAAGCGGGCCGCCGTGATGGACCCGCAGACCCGGCTGGTCCTCCAGGCCGCCTGGGCCGCCATGGAGGACGCCGGGTACACCCGGCAGGGCCTGAACCCCGACGGGACCGGCACGGTCGGCGTGTATCTGGGCATGACCTGGAACGAGTACCAGCTCTACAGCGGCCAGGACGTGTCCGACCGTGCGGAGGCCGCCAACCTGGTCTCGTACTTCTTCGACCTCCACGGCCCGAGCCTCACCGTCGACACGGCCTGCGCGTCCTCGCTGTACGCGGTCGCCATGGCGTGCGAGAGCATCAGGAGCGGCGAGACCTCGATGGCCTTCGCGGCGGGCGTGAACCTGTCGCTGCACCCCAACAAGTACGTGGCACTCAGCCAGATGAACTTCCTCGCCGCCGACGGACGGTGCCGCTCGTTCGGCGAGGGCGGCACTGGATACGTCCCCGGCGAGGGCGTGGGCTGTCTCCTGCTCAAGTCCCTGGACCGGGCCGTCGAGGACGGCGACCACATCCACGCGGTGATCCGGGGAGTGGCGACACGGCACGGGGGAAAGACCAACGGCACCACCGTCCCCAACCCGGCGGCGCAGGCCGATCTGATGGTCGCCGCGCTGCGGGACGCGGGGATCTCCGCGGACGACGTCAGCTGTATCGAGGCGCACGGAACCGGCACGGAGCTCGGCGACCCGATCGAGATCACCGGTCTGACCCGGGCGTTCCGCGAGGACACCGACAGGACGGGCTTCTGCTCGATCGGCTCGGTCAAGTCGAACATCGGCCATCTGGAGGCCGCGGCGGGCATCGCGGGCATCACCAAGGTGGTCCTCCAGATGCGGCACGGGATGCTCGCGCCCTCGCTGCACGCACGGCGGCTCAACCCCTACATCGACTTCTCCGGCTCACCGGTCCGGGTGCAGCAGGAGTTGGAGCCGTGGCGGCGGCCCACGCGGACCGTCGCGGGAGTGACCACGGAGGTGCCCCGTATCGCGGGCGTCTCCTCGTTCGGCGCCCACGGTGCCATCGCCAGTGTGCTGATCGAGGAGTACGACGCCCCGGACGTCCGTCCGGTCCCCGACGCGGCACCGGAGCTGGTGGTGCTGTCGGCGAAGAACGCCGAGCGCCTGCGGGAGAAGGCGGGCGAGCTGCTGCGCTGGCTCCCGGAGGGCGGCCGGGACCTCCGGATCGGCGATATCGCGTACACCCTCCAGACCGGCCGGGAAGCCATGGAGGAGCGGCTCGCCCTGCGGGTGGCGAGCCACGGCGAACTGCGGGACGGGCTGCGGGCGTTCCTCGACGGAGCCCGGGACACCGACGGTCTGCGCCACGGCCGGACCCGGCGGACCAGGGAGGCACTCGCGGAGTTCGAGGCCGACGAGGAGCGGCAGCGGACGGTGCGGCGCTGGCTGGAGCGCGGCGAGCACGGGGAGCTGATGGACCTCTGGACGGACGGCTTCAGCGTGGACTGGACCCTCCTCGCCCGCACCACGGCGCCGGCCCGGGTTCCCCTGCCCACGTACCCCTTCGCGGCCGAGCGCCACTGGGTGGCCGCCCCGCGGGCGGCGGAGGCGGTCACGGACGAGGGCGGTACCCGGCTGCACCCGCTGGTGCACGCCAACACCTCGACGCTGGAGGCCCAGCGGTTCGCATCGGTCTTCTCCGGCGAGGAGTTCTTCCTGCGGGACCATGTCGTCACGGGTGACCGTGTGCTGCCCGGCGTGGCGTATCTGGAGATGGCGCGGGCGGCGGTGACGGCGTCCGTCGAGAGCCGCCCCGATGGGCTGAGCCTGCGCAATGTGGTGTGGGCGCGCCCCGTCAAGGCGGACGGCCGGCCCGTCCGGGTGCGTACGGAGCTGTACCCCGCCGGGGACGACGGGATCGCGTTTGAGATCTCCAGCCTTCCGGAGACAGCCGGTGATGAGACTGCCGGTGACGAGGCGGGCGGTGTTGCGACGGCCGGTGGTGAGGCGGTTCCGGTCGTGCACAGCCAGGGCGTGGTTTCGCTCGGTGCGGCGGAGCCCGTCGGCCCGCTGGACCTGGCCGGTCTGCGGGCGGCGTGCGACGGGCCGCGGCTCGACGCGGAGCACTGCTACCGGAGCTATGAGCGGCTCGGTCTGGCGTACGGGCCCGCGCATCGCGGCGTCGAGAGCGTCTGGGCCGGGGACGGCCAGGCGCTCGCCCGGCTGCGGCTGCCCGCCGAGGTGCGGGACTCGTTCGCGGCCTGGGTGCTGCACCCGAGCCTGCTGGACTCGGCGTTGCAGGCGGCGATCGGTCTGGGGCAGGAGGACGCGGCCCGCGTCCCCTTCGCCCTGGACGAGCTGCGGGTCCTCGGGCCGTGTCAGGAGGTGATGTGGGCCTGGGTACGTCCCAGCGCCGACGACAGACCCGGGAGCCGGGTGCGCAAACTCGACATCGATCTGTGCGACGCATCGGGCACCGTCTCCTGCCGGTTCACGGGGTTCTCCGCCCGGCCCTATGGAACCGGGACCACCGGTAGCACCGACAGCACCAGTAGCACCGAGAACACCAGTAACACCGAGAACGCTGGCAACGCCGAGAACATCGAGAACATCGAGAACACCGGGCTCGGGGCCGTGCGCCCCACCCCGCCGGAGCTGCCCGGCAGGGCCGCCCCCGGGCCGCAGGACGCCATTCCTGCCACTCCTGCCACGCCCGCCGCACCGGCCGGCCCGGCCGTGAGCGGGCCGGGACTCGACGACCGGACCTCCCGGTACCTCATCGGACTGCTCGCCTCCGAGCTGGGCCTCGCCGAGGACCGGATCGACGCCGACGACGCGTTCGAGGTCTACGGCATCGACTCCGTCATGACGATGGCCCTGACCACCACGTTGGAGCAGGCCTTCGGCTCCCTGCCCAAGACCCTGTTCTTCGAGTACCAGAGCATCCGCGCCCTGACGGAGTACTTCCTGGAGGCCCACGCGGACACGCTGAACGGGCTGCTCGGCACGGCGACGCCGACAGCGGGGACCGGCCCGTCCGCCATGGACTCCGCGCCTGTCACTCCTGTCACACCTGTTGTGCCTGCCGCGCACGCCGTCGGCGCCTCCGTCACGGCCGTCGTACCGGCCGCGGCGCCCCGGCGGCGCTTCGCCCGGCCGACCGGGCCCGTGGCGCGGCCCCGCCCCGAGGGCCCCGTCGACATCGCTGTCATCGGACTGGCGGGCCGTTACCCGCAGGCCCGGAACGTCCGGGAGTTCTGGCGGAACCTGGCCGAGGGCAGGGACTCCGTCACCGAGGTGCCGCGCGACCGCTGGGACCACGGCCGGTTCTTCGACCCGGACGTGCACGCCGACGGCCGGACGTACTCCAAGTGGGGCGGCTTCCTGGAGGGGGCCGACCGCTTCGACCCGCTGTTCTTCAACATCTCTCCGCGTGAGGCGGAGTACATGGACCCGCAGGAGCGACTGTTCCTGGAGTGCGTACAGGAGACGTTCGAGGACGCCGGGTACACCCGTGCCGCGCTGGGGGCCGCCGGGGCCGGCAATGTCGGCGTGTTCGTCGGGGTGATGTACGAGGAGTACCAGCTGTACGCGGCCCAGGAGCAGGCCAGGGGCCGCAACCTCACCCTGGCGGGCAGTGCCTCGTCGATCGCGAACCGTGTCTCGTACTTCTTCGATCTGCACGGACCGAGCATGGCCGTCGACACGATGTGCTCCTCGTCGCTCACGGCGATCCAGCTGGCGTGCCAGAGCCTGCTGACGCACGGCTGCGAACTGGCCGTGGCGGGCGGGGTGAACCTCTCCGTGCACCCCAACAAGTACCTGATGCTCGCGGGCGGCAAGTATCTGTCGAGCAAGGGGCAGTGCGAGAGCTTCGGCCAGGGCGGCGACGGCTATGTGCCGGGCGAGGGCGTCGGTGCCGTCCTGCTGAAGCCGCTGGCGAAGGCGGAGGCGGACGGCGACACGATCCACGGCGTGATCCGGGGCGTCGCCGTCAACCACGGCGGCAAGACCAACGGCTACTCCGTGCCCAACCCCCGTGCGCAGTACGACGTCATCGGCCGGGCGCTGCGCGAAGCGGGCGTCGACGCGCGGTCGGTGAGCTATGTCGAGGCGCACGGCACCGGCACCTCCCTGGGCGACCCGATCGAGGTCGCGGGCCTGGCCAGGGCATTCCGTGAGTACTCCGACGAAGACCAGTTCTGTGCGATCGGTTCGGTGAAGAGCAACATCGGCCATGCGGAGAGCGCCGCCGGTATCTCGGGGCTGACCAAGGTCCTGCTCCAGATGAAGCACGGGCAGCTGGCGCCCTCGCTCCACTCAGAGGTGCTGAACCCGCACATCGACTTCGCGAACAGCCCCTTCTTCGTCCAGCGCGAGCTGACCGAATGGCGGCGCCCGCTGTCGGACGACGGGACGGAGCTGCCGCGCGTCGCCGGGGTGTCCTCCTTCGGCGCCGGCGGCTCCAACGCCCATCTGATCGTGGCGGAGTACATCCCCGGTCCGCGGCTCCGGCAGCCGCAGCAGGGCCCCGAGGTGGTCGTGGTCTCCGCCAGGACCCCGGACGCCCTGCGGCAGCGGGCCGAGCGGCTGGTGGAGTGGCTCGCCGGTGAGGAGGGTGCCGGGGCCTCGCTCGCGGATGTCGCGCACACCCTGCGGACCGGCCGGGACGCGTTCGAGGAGCGCCTCGGTCTCGTGGCGGACACCACCGCCGGGCTCGTCGCCGGGCTGACGCGCTTCCTCACCGAAGGCGGGGCTCCCGGTCTGCACCGGGGCACGGTCAAGCGGCGCAAGGACGACGCGCTCCACCTCTTCAGCGCGGACGACGACATGGCCCGCACGCTTGCGGCCTGGGCGGAGAAGGGCAAGTTCGACAAGCTGCTCCAGCTGTGGGTGACGGGCGTGGCGGTCGACTGGGACCTGCTGCCCCGGCAGGGCGTACCGCGGCGGATCTCCCTGCCCTCCTACCCCTTCCAGCGCGAGCGCCACTGGCCCACCCTGACCACCGGGACCGGGGCTTCGTCGCAGGCGGCGGCCCTGCTCCACCCGCTGGTGCACACGAACACCTCCAGCCTGACCGGGCAGCGGTTCACCTCCGTGTTCACCGGGGACGAGTTCTTCCTGGCCGACCACCGGGTGCACGGCGAGCGGGTGCTCTCCGCCGCTGCCTGCCTTGAGCTGGTACGGGCCGCTGTCGAGGCCTCGCTGGACGAGCCGTACGCGGTGCTGACCATCGCCGACGCCGTGTGGGCGCGCCCGGTCACGGTGGACGGGGAACACCGGTCCGTCGAGGTCCGCCTGCTCCCCCGGGGAGCGGACGAGATCGGCTACGAGATCGTCGGCCCGCGCTCCGGCGCGGACCCGGTGGTCCACGGCGAGGGCGTGGTGCGGCTGTCGCGGGAGCCCGCCATGGACCCCGCCGGGACCGAGCTGGACATCGAGCGCCTCCGCGCCGCCTGCGAGGGCACCACGGTGGACGCCGACCGGATGTACGACTGGTTCCTGGCCCAGGGCATCACCTACGGGCCCGGCCACCGGGGCGTCGAGCGGCTGTGGATCGGCGAGGGCGGGGCCATGGCCCGGCTGACGCTGCCGGACGCCGTCGGCACGACCCTGCCGGAGTACGGACTGCACCCCGCCCTGGTGGACTCCGCGCTCCAGGCGTGCGTCGGTCTCCTCCCGGGGGACGGGCCGCAGCGTGAGCTGTTCCTGCCGTTCGCCGTGGACGAGGTGCAGGTCCTCGGCGCGTGCACCGCGTCGATGTGGGCGTGGGCGCGGACCGCCGACGGCACACCGGTGGCCGCGGACGCCCCGGTGCGCCGTCTCGACATCGATCTCTGCGACGACGCGGGAACGGTCTGCGTCCGGCTCCGGGGCGTCGCACTGCGGGCGCTCCCGGCGGGGCGGCGCGGAAGCGGTCGGCCCCTGGCCGAAGAGCCCCTGGGCGGGCTGCTCGCCGCGCCGCGCTGGGTCGCCCACGACCGGGCCCGGGAGGCGGACGGGGCGACGCCCGCCGCGCTGGCCCTGCTCATCGGTCTTCCCGAGGTCGCCCGGGTGCTGCGGGCGCGCGGGGCCGGCCGGGTCGTGCTCCTGGACTCTCCCGAGGTGAGCGTCGACGGCCGCTACTCCGACCACGCCCGGCAGGTCCTCGCACGGGTCAAGGAGCTGCTCGGCGAACGGACGCACCACCCCGTCCGGCTCCAGCTGGTGGTTCCCGCGGACGCGGACGCATGGCTGTGGACGGGTCTGGCGGGCATCCTCAGGACGGCTCAGCTGGAGAACCCCCGTATCGCGGGCCAGTTGGTCCTGGTCGACCCGGCGGACGGCCCGGAACGTGCCGCGTCCGAGGTGGCGGCCGACCGGTCCGCGCCGCAGGACACGGCGGTCCGCTACCGGACCGGTGTGCGCGAGGTGCTGGAGTGGCACGAGTCCGATTCCGGGTCCGAGCCCGAGTCCGATTCGGAGTCCGGATCCGGATCCGGGTCCGAGCCGCCGCCGTGGAAGGACGGCGGTGTCTACCTGATCACCGGTGGCGCCGGCGGGCTGGGCGCGCTGTTCGCGCGGGACATCGCCACCCGGGCGGACCGGCCCCGGCTGGTGCTGACCGGGCGGACCGCGCGGGACGAGGGCAAGGACGAACTGCTGGAGCGGCTGCGGCTGCTGGGCGCCGAGGCGGAGTACCGGCAGGCGGACATCGCTGTCGCGGAGGACGTCGTCTCGCTGGTGGAGTGGACCCGTCGGACATACGGCGGGCTGGACGGCGTCCTGCACTCCGCCGGGGTGCTCAGGGACGGTTTCATCCTCGGGAAGACGCCCGAGGACCTCTCCGCCGTCCTCGCCCCGAAGGTCTCGGGACTGGTGCATCTGGACGCCGCGACCCACGACGCCGACCTGGACTTCCTCATCCTCTTCTCGTCCTTCACGGGCGCGTTCGGCAATGTGGGACAGGCCGACTACGCGGCGGCCAACGGCTTCATGGACGCCTTCGCCGCGTACCGGAACGGACGCGTGGCGCGGGGCGAGCGCCGGGGCCGCACGGTGTCGGTGAACTGGCCGCTGTGGGCCGACGGCGGGATGCGGGTCGACGCGGGCGTGGAGGAGTGGCTCCGGACGCGGTTCGGCCTGGTTCCGCTGCGCGAGGAGACCGGGGTACGGGCCCTGTACCGGGCGCTGGCCGCCCCGGACGACCAGGTGCTCGTCCTCGAAGGCGACCGGGCCCGGATGCGGCACACCCTGCTGACCGCGCCTGCGGCCGGGACCGAGGCCGGGACCACGGCCGCGTCGCGGCATACGGAGGACCGCCGCCCGGCACCGGCACCGGCATCAGCACCGGCAGCGGCACCGTCGGCGCCGGTGGCGGGGGAGCGGGCGGAAGCCCTGGCCGGCCGCGCCGAGGCCTACTTCAAGAAGCAGCTGTCCTCGGTGATCGGCCTGCCCCCGGCCAGGATCGACGCGGAGGCGGCGCTCGACGACTACGGCGTCGACTCCGTGATGACCATGACCATGACGCGGGCCCTGGAGGAGGTCTTCGGACCGCTGTCGAAGACCCTGTTCTTCGAGTACCGCACCATCGAGGCGCTCGCCGCGTACTTCCTCGAAGCCCATCCGGAGCGCATGCGGGAGCTTCTGTCCACGGGGGAGACCGGCGCCGGCGCCGGGGAAGCGGTCCGTGCCGCCGCCTCGACGAGCGCCGCCGGGCAGCAGCGCGCCTGGCGGGTCTCCGCGACCCTCCCCGCCGCACTCCCCGCGCGGGCCACCGCCCCGGAGGCAGTGGCTCCGGAGGCCGTCGCCCCGGGACGTACCGACATCGCGATCGTCGGCCTGGCGGGCCGCTACCCCCAGGCGCGCGACACGGCGGAGTTCTGGGAGAACCTCGCGGCGGGCCGGGACAGTGTCACCGGCATCCCGGAGTCGCGCTGGGACCACGGGCCGTTCTTCGATCCGCGCAAGGACGCCGCCGGGACCTCGTACAGCCGATGGGGCGGGTTCCTCGACGGTGTGTACGAGTTCGACCCGCTGTTCTTCAATATCTCGCCGCGCGAGGCGGAGATCATGGACCCGCAGGAACGGCTGTTCCTCCAGTGTGTGTACGAGACCCTGGAGGACGCCGGGTACACGCGGGGCGGCCCGAGGCACCGGACCGGCCGGGTGCTGGACGGGCAGGTCAGCGTCTTCGTCGGCGTGATGTACGAGGAGTACCAGCTCTACGGGGCCCAGAACCAACTGCTGGGCGGCGGTTCCGCGGTGGCGGGCAGCTCGGCCTCCATCGCCAACCGGGTCTCGCATGTCTTCGGCTTCCACGGCCCGAGCCTGAGCCTCGACACCATGTGCTCGTCCTCGCTGACCGCCGTTCACCTCGCCTGCCAGAGCATCGCCTCCGGCGAGTCCGACGCGGCGGTCGCGGGCGGTGTCAACCTCTCGCTGCACCCGAACAAGTACCTGCTGCTGAGCCAGGGCAGGTTCGCCGCCACCGACGGCCGGTGCCGGAGCTTCGGCGCGGGCGGCGACGGCTATGTGCCGGGCGAGGGCGTCGGCGCGGTGCTGCTGAAGCCGCTGGCGAAGGCCATCGCCGACGGGGACCGGATCCACGGGGTCATCAAGGGCACCGCCGTCAACCACGGCGGCGGCGCCGGGGGATACACGGTGCCCAGCCCGAAGGCACAGTCGGAGGTGATCGGCCGTGCCCTGGCGGCCGCCGGGGTCAGCCCGCGCGCGGTGAGTTACATCGAGGCACACGGCACCGGGACCGCGCTGGGCGACCCGATCGAGATCACCGGCCTGTCGAACGCCTTCCGTGACGGCGGTGACGGCGGTGACGGTGGCGCCGGCACGGACGACCGGCAGTTCTGCGCGATCGGCTCGGTGAAGAGCAACATCGGCCACGCCGAGAGCGCCTCGGGCATCGCGGGCATCACCAAGGTGCTGCTCCAGCTGCGCCACGGCAAGCTCGCGCCGTCCCTGCACGCCGAGACCCCGAACCCGCACATCGACTTCGCGGACACCCCGTTCGTCGTCCAGCGGGAACTGGCCGACTGGACCCGGCCCGTACTGCCCGGTGGCGGTACGGGAACGGAAGCGCCGCGCATCGCCGGGATCTCGTCCTTCGGCGCGGGCGGATCGAACGCCCATGTCGTCATCGCGGAGTATCTGCCGGACGGCCACCAGGAGACCTCCTCGCCCGCCCCCGCGCTCGGCGCGGTGGTGCCGCTGTCGGCACGCACCGAGGACGGGCTGCGAGCGCTGGCCGGGAATCTGCTGACGTGGCTGGAGCAGCCGGCGAACGCCGCCGTCGAGCTGGCCGATGTGGCGTACACGCTCCAGGTCGGCCGGGAGGCGATGGAGGAACGCCTGGGCGTGCTCGCCGCCTCCCTGCCGGAGCTGGCGGCGGCGCTGCGCGCCTTCCTGGCCCCGGACGGCGCCCCGGACGGCGGCCAGGACGGCCCGGCGGGCGGTGCCACCGGGGACGTGGTGCGCGGTTCGACCCGCAGCGACAGCGGTGTGCGGACGCTGCTGGGCGCCGACGCCGACCTGGGCACGATGGTCGCGACCTGGGCCGCCAAGGGGAAGTACGACAAGCTCCTGGAGCTGTGGGTGAACGGTGTGCCCGTCGACTGGAGCGTCCTCTACGACGGCCGTCCGCCGCGCCGCATCGGCCTGCCCACCTACCCCTTCGCCCGCGAGCGCTACTTCCCCTTCGACGGCCAGCCGCTCACCGGGGCCCAGCACGCCGGACAGGCCCAGTACGCCGGTCAGATTCAGAACGCCGGTCAGGTTCGGTCCGCCGGTCAGGTCCGGCCCGGCGCGTCCGCCGGGCGGGAGCGCCCGCGACCCCTCGTCTTCACCGAGGGCTGGGAGCCCGAGCCCCTGCCGGAGCCGGTGGCGGGCCGGGCCCGGCGGCTCGGCAGCGTCGTCGTCCTCTGTGACGGTGCCGGGGACCGGGCCGAGGTCGCGCGGGCGGTCCGTGCGATCGACCCCGACGCCCGCGTCGCCTTCCTCGGGCAGGGGACCGAATGCCGCCGGATCTCCCCGGATGTGTACGAGGTCCGCCCGGCGGAGGCGGGCGACTACGCGGAGGCGTTCGGCGCCATCGCCGCCGGCCACCAGGGCATCGACCTCGTCTGGGACCTGTGGAAGCTGGCACCGGACTCCCGCCCCGACGACATCGGCGAGGTCGTCCTCGTCCTCCAGGCCCTGGCCCGGACCGGGGTGACCGCCCGGCGGTTCGTCCTCGCGGGCCAGTACCGCGACGGTGCCGGGCGCGCCCACCTCGAAGCGGCCATCGGCTTCGAGCGCTCGCTGGGGCTCGTCCTGCCGCAGACCGCGTTCACGGTCGTGCTCCAGGACGCGGCCGATCCGCGGCGACCCCGCGGACTCGCCGACTGGGTCGGGCGGCTGGCCGCCGAAGGGAGCCGGGAGACCGTCTCCAGCGCCCTGTACCGGGACGGCGAACGCCATGTCAGCCGGGTACGGCCGACGGAGCCGGCCGAGGCTCCCAGTGTCTTCAAGCGCGGTGGGACCTACCTCGTCACCGGTGGTCTCGGCGGTCTCGGTCTGCTGGTGGCAGGACATCTCGTCCGCACCTATGGGGCCGGGGTCGTGCTGACGGGCCGCTCCGCACCCGACGAGCGGAGCCGGGAGAAGCTCAGCGGACTCGGCGCGGACAAGGTCCTGTACCTCCAGGCCGACGTCTGCGACACGGAGGACATGAGGCGTGTCCTGACCCGGGCGCGCGAGCGCTTCGGAGCCGTGCACGGCGTCATCCACGCCGCGGGCGTCGAGGGCGAGGGGAGCGTACTGGAGAAGAGCCTGACCGCCTTCGAACGGACGACGGCCGCCAAGGTCGCGGGCACGCTCGCGCTCGACGAGGCGCTGGCGGGGGATGTCCTCGACTTCGTCTGCTACTTCTCCTCGACCTCCGCGGTGATCGGTGACTTCGGCACCTGCGACTACGCGTTCGGCAACCGCTTCCAGACGGCCTATGCCGCCCGGCGCGCCGAACGGGGTGCCGCCGGAGAGGTCTCCGGCAAGACCGCGGTGATCAACTGGCCGCTGTGGCGCGACGGAGGCATGCGTCTCGACGACGACGCGACCGACCTGTACCTGCGCTCCAGCGGTCAGGGTCTCCTGGAGACGGAGGACGGCCTGCGGCTCTTCGAGACCCTGCTGGCGCAGGACGCCGTCCAGCACATGGTCGTGGTCGGGGAGCCGGACCGGGTGCACCGCTTCCTCGGTCTGCTGCCGCCGCCCGCGGCGGTCGCCGCCACGGAGCCCGCCACGGAGTCCGTCACCGTATCCGCCACGGGGCCTGCCCCCGCGCCTGCCACGGTGCCCCTCGCGACCCGTCCCGGGCCGTCGGGAGCGGGTGTCGACGCGGCGCTCGACCAGGACCTGCGGGATCTCGTCCGCCGGGTGGTCAGGATCGCGCCCGACCGGATCCACGAGGACGACAACCTCTCCGAGTACGGCTTCGACTCGGTGAGCCTCGTCGAACTGGCGACCGGCATCGGCAAGCACATCGGCGTCGAGGTCACCCCGTCGGTCTTCTTCAGCCACCCCACCCTCGGGAAGCTGCGCCGCCACCTCGCGGGCAAGCACCGGGACGCCCTTGAGGTGCTGTACGCGCCGACTGGGGCCGAACCCGCCGACCCGCCCGCCGTCCCCGTACAACAGGACGTACAGCAGGACGTACAACAGGACCGGCAGGACCGGCAGGAGACCGCTCGCACGGCCCGGACGGCGCTCCCCGCGCCGCCGCGCTCCACCGACGACGACGAAGCCGTGGCCATCATCGGCATGAGCGGGCGCTTCCCCGGCGCGGGCGATGTCGACGAACTCTGGTCCGTGCTCGCCGAGGGCCGCGATGTCGTCGCCCCGGTGAGTGCCGAACGGCTCGCGCTCTGGGGCGAGCCGGCGGACAGCCCGCTCGGCGCCTTCCGCTGCGGACAGCTCTCCGGGCCGGAGGAGTTCGACCCGCTGTTCTTCGAGCTGTCCCCCAAGGAGGCCCGGGCCCTGGACCCGCGTCAGCGGCTGGTTCTCCAGGAGTCGTGGCGGGCGCTGGAGGACGCGGCGTGGAAGCCCGGCGCACCGGGCAAGGTCGGCATGTTCGTGGGCGTCGAGCACGGCGACTACGAGGGCCTGGCCGGGAGCACGGGCAGCATCACCGCCAACCACGACGGGGTGCTCGCCGCCCGGCTCGCCCACTTCCTCGACTTCACCGGCCCGGTCCTGGCGATCAACACCGCCTGCTCCTCCGGACTCGTCGCCGCCCACCAGGCCTGTCTGAGCATCCGCGCGGGCGAGTGCGACACGGCACTCGCCGCGGGCGTCAGCCTGATCACCACCCCCCGGCAGCTCACCGATATGCGGCAGGCGGGAATGCTGTCGGAGGACGGCGTCTGCTACGCCTTCGACGAGCGGGCCCAGGGCATGGTGGCCGGTGAGGCCGTCGCCGTCGTCGTCCTGAAGCGGCTGTCGGCGGCCGTCGCCGACGGCGATCGGATCCATGGCGTCATCCGCGCCAGCGGGATCAACTACGACGGCAGGTCCAACGGCATCACCGCGCCCAACGGCGCCGCACAGGTCGAACTCCTGCGGTCGACCTACGAGAAGTACGCCATCGACCCGGCGGAGATCGACTACCTGGTCGCCCACGGCACGGGCACCCGGCTCGGCGACCCGGTGGAGGTCAACGCGCTCAACGAGTCCTTCAGCGGCCTCACCGACCGGCGCCGGTACTGCGCGCTGACCTCGACCAAGCCCAACGTCGGCCACACACTCGCGGCGTCCGGGCTGGTCAGCCTGATCGGGATCCTCCAGGCCATGCGCCACGAGACCATCCCGGCCAGCCTGCACTGCGAGCAGGAGAGCACCTACATCGACTGGCAGGACAGCCCGTTCCTCGTCAACCGGGCCAACAGAGCGTGGCCCCGCACGGCGGGACGCGAGCGCCTCGCGGCCCTGAGCGCCTTCGGAATGAGCGGAACCAACGCACACATGGTGGTGGAGAGCTTCGTGACCCCCGAGACCGAGCCCGACCCGACGGTGCCCGCCCATCTGTTCGCCGTTTCGGCGAAGGATCCCGAGGCGTTGCGGCGGCGCGTCGCCGACCTGGCGGACTTCCTCGGCGCCGGCGCCGGCGGGCACGGCCCGCGCGAGATCAGCGCGACGCTGCTCGACGGCCGGACCCACTTCCGGCACCGGTGCGCCGTCGTGGCCCGTGACACGGACGAGGCCGCGCGCCTGCTCCGCGACTGGCTGGACGGCGCGACACCGCCCGGCACCGCCCACGGCAGTGTGGCCAAGGGCTTCGTACCACGGACCGACATCCAGGAGTCCGGCAACGGTCTGCTGCGGGAGGCGTATCTGCTGCGCCACGACCGGCAGGCGTTCACGGAGGCACTGCGCGCCGCCGCCGGACTCTACTGCCAGGGGTACGAGCCGGAGTGGCGGGAGCTCTTCGGCGGCAGCCGCCCGGCCCCCGTATCGCTGCCCGGATACCCGTTCGCCCCACGGCACTGCTGGCCCGCCGAGGTGGCGCCGCCGGCGGCCGGGCCCGCCGGTGGAGCCGGCACCGGGGGCGGGAGCGTCGGGGACGCCCTGCTGCGGCGCGTGATCGCGGACTCCGGGAGCGGCCGGGGATTCGACGACGACCTCCTGTGCGGACTGCTCCTCGCACAGCTGCGGGAGCTGGGCCTGGCGGCGGAGGGCGGCTCGGTCGCCGCTCTCCGGGACGGCATCGAGCCGGGCCCCGTCCACCGCCGCTGGCTCGACGAGAGCCTCCGGTTCCTGGCCGGGCACGGCTGTCTGGAGCTGGACGCGGAGCGCTACGCGCCGACCCCGAAGGGGGCGGAGAACGCCGCCACCGCCTGGCGGCGCTGGGCGGCCGTCTGCCGGGACGGCGCGGACGCCAACCCTTACGTCAACCTCATGGACCGGGCGATCCGCGGGTGCGCCGATGTGCTCTCCGGCCGCAGCAGGGGCACTGACGTGATCTTCCCCGATGCCTCCACCTCGCTGGTCGAGGGCGTCTACCGGCGCTGCGACAGCGCCGAGGCGCTCAACGAGCTGGTCGCGGAGCAGGTCGCGGAGCGCGTCGCGGCCCTGCGCGCCGCCGACCCCGGCCGCCGGGTCCGTATCGTGGAGATCGGCGCGGGCACCGGCGGCACCACCGAGAAGGTGCTGCGCGCGCTGGACCGCCACCCGGACGCCGTCGCCGAGTACCGCTACACCGATGTCTCCGCGCACTTCCTGCGCACGGGGAAGCGGGAGTTCGGCGCCGACCACCCGTATCTGGGCTTCGGCCACTTCGACGTGGAGCGGAGCCCGGCGGAGCAGGGCCTGGCCGAGGGGGCGTACGACATCGTCCTCGCGACCAATGTCCTGCACGCCACCGGTGATGTACGGGCGGCGGTGCGCCATGCGCGGGCCCTGCTGGGGGACGACGGCACGCTCGTCCTGAACGAGCTGGCCGGGCGCACCCTGTTCTCGCACCTGACCTTCGGCCTGCTCGACGGATGGTGGCGCTACCGGGACCCGGAGCTGCGGATCGACGGATGTCCCGCGCTGGAGCCCGACCGCTGGCGGTCGGTCCTGCGGGACGAGGGTTTCGCGGCCGTCTCCTTCCCCGCCGACGCGGTCCACGCCGCCGGACACCAGATCGTCGTCGCCCGAAGGGGCGTTGGGGCCGGCGCGGGGGACACGGGCCACCGGGACCCCGGTACGCGGATGGGCGCCGGCCAGGACCGTGCCCCGCAGGGCCAGGACCCCGACGGCCGTGCCGTACGCGAAACGGCCGTACGCGAAACGGCCGTACGCGAAACGGCCGTGGGCGGAGCGGACGTGCGCGCACTCGAAGCACGGGTGCGGCGCGCGATCGTGGCCCAGCTCCAGACAGCCCTGGAGCTGGCGGAGCACGAGATCCACATCGAGGACTCGTTCGCCAACTACGGTGTGGACTCCATCGTCGGGGTCCAGCTGGTCCAGGACCTCAACGAGATCCTCGGCGGGGTACTGGAGCCCACCGACCTGTTCGACCACAGCTCGGTCCAGCGGCTGGCCGCCCATGTCACCGGGAACTTCGCGGACCGGATCCTGGCCCTTCCAGGGTGGCGCGGGCAGGACCACGAGGCCGCGCCCCCCACCACGGATACGGCCCGTACGGCCCGTACGGTCCACAGGGCCCCCGCGGCCCCTGTGGTGGAGCCGGCCGCCGGTACCGACAGGGAGCCGGCCGGGCGCGCCGATCCGCAGCTGGAGCCGATCGCGATCGTCGGTATGAGCGGCCGGTTCGGCCGGGCGGAGAGCGTCGACCGGCTGTGGGAGCACCTCGCCAACGGGGAGAGCCTCGTCGGAGAGATCACCCGCTGGGACATCGCGCGGTTCGCCGAGCCCGGCGCGGACCTCCCCCGGTACGCGTCCGCGATGAACGACATCGACCTGTTCGACCCGGCGTTCTTCCAGATCTCCGGCGTCGAGGCCACCTATATGGACCCCCAGCAGCGCATCGCCCTGGAGGAGTCCTGGCGGGCACTCGAGGACGCGGGCTACGCGGGCTCCGGCACCCGGAGCACCGACTGCGGTGTCTACATCGGTACGCAGCCCGTCGACTATCTGCCGTCGCCGGGGGCGGACACCCCGGCCCAGGCCATGTGGGGCAACGC
Source organism: Streptomyces sp. NPDC000594 (assembly GCF_040299965.1). Classification (NCBI taxonomy): domain Bacteria; kingdom Bacillati; phylum Actinomycetota; class Actinomycetes; order Kitasatosporales; family Streptomycetaceae; genus Streptomyces; species Streptomyces sp. NPDC000594. The sequence continues at coordinate 26,203 of NZ_JBEPCY010000001.1, forward strand.
CGAGTCGATCATGCCGGCCCGGATCTCGTACCACCTCGACCTGCGGGGTCCCGCCATCGCCGTCGACACCGCGTGCTCGGGCTCGCTGGTCGCCGTGCACCTGGCCTGCCAGGCGCTGCGGGCCGGCGAGGTCGGGATGGCCCTGGCGGGAGGGGTCTCCGTCCAGTGCGCGCCCCACTACTACCTCCAGGCCCACCGGGCCGGGATGCTCTCTCCGAACGGACGGTGCCACACCTTCGACGAGCGGGCGGACGGTTTCGTCCCCGGCGACGGTGTCGGCTTCGTCGTCCTCAAGCGCCTCGGCGACGCGCTCGCCGACGGCGACCACATCCATGGTCTGGTCCGTGGCTCCGGCCTCAACCAGGACGGCACCTCCAACGGCATCACCGCGCCCAGCTCGAAGTCCCAGGAGCAGCTGGAGCGGGCCGTCTACGACAAGTACGGCGTCGACCCCGCCGACATCGGGCTGGTGGAGGCGCACGGCACCGGCACCCGGCTCGGTGACCCGATCGAGTTCCAGGCGCTGACCCGGGCGTTCCGCGGCTACACCGACAAGCGGGAGTACTGCGCCATCGGCTCGGTCAAGACCAACATCGGGCACACCTCGCCGACGGCGGGCGTCTCCGGGCTCATCAAGATCCTGCTCGCGCTGCGGCACCGCGAGATCCCGCGCTCCCTCCACTTCGAGCGGGGCAACGCGCACATCGACTTCGCGGCGAGTCCGTTCTATGTCAACACGGTCCACCGGGAGTGGCCCGCCGAGGCGGGCCGGCCCCGGCTGGCGGCGCTGAACTCCTTCGGGTTCAGCGGGACCAACGCCCACCTGGTGGTCGAGGAGGCGCCGGTACGGACGCGTGAGGGCGCTCGCCCCGCCGTCCATCTCATCGTGCTCTCGGCCTTCTCCCTGGAGCAGGTGCGCACCCAGGCGGCCCGGCTGGCGGACCAGCTGGCCGCCGACCCCGGCGCCGAGCTGGGCGATGTCAGCCTGACGCTGCTGCTCGGGCGGAGACACTGCGCGGTCCGGCTGGCCTGTGTCGCCCGGACCACCGGTGAGCTGGTGGAGCTGTTGCGGGAGTGGCTGTCGACCGGACGCGAGGAGCGGGTGCGCGTCGCCGATCTGTCCGAGGGGAGCCGGGGCGGCGACCTCGACCAGGAGCAGCGCGGCACCTCCCACCTCCGGCGGTGCGCCGCCGGTGCGCCGGAGGGGGAACGCGCCGAACTCCTCGCGGTCGTCCGCGACCTCTATCTCCAGGGCTGCGAACTGGAGTACGCGGAGCTGTTCGCCGGTGGGGTAGACCGGCGGACCCCGCTGCCGGTCTACCCCTTCCAGCGCCAGCGGTACTGGCTGCCCGAGGCGGTCGAGGCCCCCAGCAGGCCCCCCGTCGCCCCCCGGGATCCGGCGCCGGCCGGACCCACGGCCCTGGCGCCGGCCGCCGCGCGGACCGTACCGGCGGAGCCCGTACCCGCAGGCCCCGTACCCGCAGGCCCCGTACCCGCCGACGGCGACCGTCTGACGCTGACCCCGGTATGGGTCCGGGAGCAGGCCCCCGTACCGGAGCCCCTCCCGCACTCCGGGGTGATCGTGTTCGGCGCCGACCCGGCCGAACGCGCCCTCCTCGCCGCCGCGTTCGGCGCGCCCGTCTTCCTGGACGCCGGACCCGCGCTCGGCGAGGCGGAGCTGACCGCACGGCTGCGGGACGCCGGGCCCGTCCGGCACCTCGTCTGGATCTCGCGAACGGGAGACGAGGCGGACGCCACCGCCCTGCTGCGGCGGACCGACGCAGGGGTGATCGCCTTCTTCCGCCTCGTCAAGGCGGTGCTCGCGCTGGGGCACGCGGGCTCGGACCTGACCTGGACCGTCGTCACCCGGCAGACACAGCCCGTACGGCAGGGCGAGCAGGTCCACCCCGCGGACGCGGGCCTGCTGGGCCTGGCCGGTGTGATGGCCCAGGAACTCCCCAACTGGCGGGTCAACCCGCTCGACCTCGGCGCCGACGACGCCCTCCCCGTCCCCGCCCTGTTCAGCGCCGCGTCCCAGCCGGTCCGCGCACTGCGCGGCGGGCAGTGGTTCCGCCGGCGGCTGACGCCCACCGCACTCGCCGGGCCGTCCGGCAGCCCGTACACCAGGGGCGGCGTGTACGTCGTCCTGGGCGGGGCCGGAGGTCTCGGCGAGATCTGGAGCGAGGATGTGATCCGGCGCTTCGGCGCCCAGGTCGTGTGGATCGGCAGGCGGGAGCAGGACGAGGAGATCCAGCGCCGGATCGACCGGCTGGCCGGGCTGGGCCCCGCGCCCTGGTACGTCCGCGCCGACGCCGCCGACCGCGACTCCCTCGCCGCCGCCCACGCACGGATCAAGCAGCGGTTCGGCACCGTCGACGGTGTGGTCCACTCCCTGTTCGGCCTGGTGGACCAGAGCCTGCCCAACACCGACGAGCAGCGGCTGAGGCTCGGCCTGAGCACCAAGCTCGACGCCAGTGTGTGGATGGCCGAGATCTTCGGCGCCGACGGCCTGGACTTCATGCTGTTCTTCTCGTCGATCTCCTCGCTCAACCCGGCCATGGGGTTCTGCAGCTATGTCGCGGGCGGCGCCGTCGAGGACGCCCTCACCCACCGGCTGGCCGCCGAGCGCCCCTACCCCGTACGGGTGATCAACTGGGGGTACTGGGGCGCGGTGGGCAGCGGCGTCGGGGTGCCGGAGCACATCAAGGAGCGGCTGTACGAGCAGGAGGGCCTGGCCGACATCGACCCGGCCCTCGCCATGGCCACCGTCGAACGGCTGCTGGCCTCGCCCGTGGTGCAGGTGGCCCATCTCCATACGCGCAAGCCGGAGAAGCTGGCCTCGTTCGACGGCCGGGAGTCGGTCCGGGTGCTGGGGCCCGCCGTGCTGGGACCCGCGCTCTCCCCGTCCCTGCCGTCCCGTGCCGAGCAGGTACGGGAGGTCCGGACCGGCACCAAGGCCAAGGCGATGGAGCTGGACGAGATCCTGGCCCGGCTGATCTGGAGCGACCTGCGCGAGCGGGGCTGGTTCGACAGGCGGACCTTCGATGTGGCGTCCTTCCTGCGGGACAACGGGATCCAGGACGGATTCGACCGGTGGGTCGGGGAGTGCTTCACGGTCCTGACCCGCTTCGGCCATATCGAGGAGACCGGCGACGGCTTCTTCACCGCCGTCGGCGACCGGCTGGACGCGCGCCGCTGCGCGGAGGAGTGGGAGCGCGGCAAGCGCGCCTGGCTCGCCGACCCCGAGCTGCGGGCCACGGCCGTCCTGGCCGACCGGACCTTCCGGGTACTCACCGGGATCCTGACGGGGACGGTATCGGCCGTCGAGATCATCTTCCCGGGCTCCTCGGTCGAACTCGTCGAGGGCATCTACAAGCACAACATGATCGCGGACCACTTCAACGACGTCGTCGGCGACTGTGTCGTCGAGCTGGTCGAGCGCCGGATCGCCGAGGACCCCGACGCCCGGTTCCGCATCGTCGAAGTGGGCGCGGGCACCGGCGGCACGACCGCGACGGTGATGCGGCGGCTCAAGCCGTACCAGCGGAACATCGGCGAGTACTGCTACACCGACATGTCGAACGCCTTCCTCATCCACGGCACCCGTGAATTCGGCGCGGACAACCCCTTCCTGCGCTGTCAGCTGTTCGACGCGAGCAGGCCGGTGACGGAGCAGGGCTTCACCGAGGGCGCCTACGACCTCGTCATCGCGACCAATGTGCTGCACGCCACCCGCGACATCCGTGAGTCGCTGCGCAACGCCAAGGCGCTGATGAAGCCCGGGGCCGCGGTGGTCATCAACGAGATCGACGGATACACGCCGTTCAGCCTGATCACCTTCGCGCTCCTGGACGGCTGGTGGCTGTACGACGATCCGGAGCTGCGCACCGAGGGCGGCCCCGCGCTGTCGCCCGGGATGTGGCGGTCCGTTCTGGAGTGGGAGGGGTACGCGGCGGTCGAGTTCCCCGCCGCGGACGCGCAGATACTCGGGCAGCAGGTCGTCGTGGCCTACAGCGACGGGGTGATCCGGCAGACCGGTGGCGGCGAGCGGCCGGTGGCCGCCGGAGCGGGGGCGCCCGTGACGTCCGCCGTGCCGCTCCCGGCCGTGGCGTCCCCCGCCGCGCCGGACCCGGCCGTGGCGGACCCGGCACCCCGTACGGCGGCCCGGGTGGACCCGGGAGCCCTCCGGGAGGCCGTGGTCACCCACCTCAAGGATCTGGTGGCGCGCACGCTGATGATCCCGGCGGACTCCATCAGGACCGCGGAGCCGCTCTCCACGTACGGCATCGACTCCATCCTGATCCTTCAGCTGATCAACGGCCTCCAGAAGGACCTGGGGGAGGTCAGCAGCACGCTGTTCTTCGAGTACCGGACCGTCGGCGCGCTGGCCGACCACTTCGTCGCCGACCGGCAGGAGGAGATCACCCGGGTGGTGGGCCTCGCGCCGTCGCGGGAGGACACCCCTGCCCCGGCGCCCGCCCTGCCCCCTTCCGCCGGAACTCCTTCCGCCGGAACCCCTTCCGCCGGCCCCGGTGCCGCCGTGGTACCGGCTCCCGTGGTGGAGCCCCGGCGGCGGGAGCGCGCCGTACGGCCGCGCCACGACGGGGATGTCGCGATCATCGGTATGAGCGCGCGGTTCCCGCAGGCCGACACCCTGGACGAGTTCTGGGACGGTCTGCGGTCCGGCAGGGACTCGATCACCGAGATCCCCGCGGACCGGTGGGGGCTCGACGGCTTCTACGAGGCCGACAAGGACCGCTCCGCCGACGAGGGCAAGAGCTACAGCAAGTGGGGCGGCTTCCTCGACGGCTTCGCCGAGTTCGACCCGCTGTTCTTCGCGATGACGCCCAACGAGGCGCTGGAGGTCGACCCCCAGGAGCGCCTGTTCCTCCAGGAGACCTGGAAGGCCTTCGAGGACGCCGGCTATACCCGGGCGCGCCTGGAGCGGCAGCACGGCGGGCGCGTCGGGGTCTTCGTCGGCATCACCCGCGCCGGTCACAACCTCTACGGTCCCGAACGGTGGCGGCGCGGCGACACCACATCCCCGTACACCTCCTTCGCCTCGGTCGCGAACCGGGTGTCGTTCAAGCTGAACCTGAACGGCCCCAGCATGCCCGTCGACACCATGTGCTCCTCCTCGCTCACCGCGCTGCACGAGGCGTGCGAGCACCTGCTCAGGGACGAGTGCGAGCTGGCCCTGACGGGCGGGGTCAACCTCTATCTGCACCCCTCGGGCCATGTCGCCCTCTCCCGGCTCCAGATGCTCTCGGACGACGGCAGGTGCCGCAGCTTCGGACGCGGCGGCAACGGGTTCGTCCCGGGCGAGGGCGTCGGCGCGCTGGTCCTCAAGCGGCTCGACGACGCGGAACGGGACAACGACCGCATCCACGCCGTCATCCGCGCCACCGGCATCAACCACGGGGGCACCACGAACGGCTACACCGTCCCCAACCCGGTGGCCCAGGGGGACCTGATCCGCCGGACGCTGGACAGGGCGGGCATCGACGCCGCGACGGTCAGCTATGTGGAGGCCCACGGCACCGGCACCGCGCTGGGAGACCCCATCGAGATCAACGGACTGAAGCGCGCGTTCGCCGCCGACACCCGGAACACTCAGTTCTGCGCGATCGGCTCGGTGAAGAGCAATATCGGGCACGCGGAGGCCGCGGCGGGTGTGGCGGGCATCTGCAAGATCGTGCTCCAGATGCGCCACGGCGAGCTGGCACCCACCCTCCACGCGGACGAGGTGAACCCGCACATCGACTTCGCGTCCTCGCCGTTCGTCGTCCAGCGCGAGCGGGCCGTGTGGCGGCGCCCCGTCGTCGAGGTCGACGGCGTCGCCCGCGAGGTACCGCGCAGGGCCGGTGTCTCCTCATTCGGCGCGGGCGGCGCGAACGCCCACGCGCTGATCGAGGAGTACCGCCCGGCCGGGCCCCGCTCCCCGCGCGTCCCGGACGGCGGACCGGCCGTGATCGTGCTCTCCGCGATGGACGGCGAACGGCTGCGCGAGCAGGCCGACGCGCTCCTGCGCTGGCTGTCCGGCCCGGAGCGGGAGGAGGTGCCGCTCGCCGACATCGCGTACACGCTCCAGATCGGCCGGGAGGCCATGCCCGAGCGGCTCGGCACGGTCGTCGCCTCCTCGGACGAACTGGCGGACCGGCTGCGGGGCTTCCTCGACCGGCCCGAGCGCACCGACGGCCTGCACCGCGGCCGGACCGGCCGCGGCACCGCCCGCACCGCGTTGACCGCGTTCACCGCCGACGAGGGCCCGGACGAGGGTCTGGACGAGGTGGTCGGCGCCTGGCTCGCCAGGGGCCGGTACGCCAAGGTGCTCGACCTGTGGGTGAACGGCTTCGACGTCGACTGGCGGGTCCTGCACACCGGTACCGGTACCGGTGCACGGCCGGTCTCCCTGCCGGGCTACCCCTTCGCCCGGGAGCGCTACTGGGTCGCCGATGGGGCGACCGACCGGCCCGGCGATCACGGCGATCCCGGTGACCCCGATCCCGTGGAACCGGGCGGCGACGGCCCGCGACCGCAGGTCGACGACATCCTCGACGACTATCTGAACGGCTCACTCGATCTGGCCGCCGCGGCACGGATACTCGGCCCGGCGTTCACTACCGTGCCGGTGCGCACGACGGAGAACGGAGACGCGGCCAAGTGAACGACGCACTGGTCACGATGTTGCTGGACCTCAAGGCGAACCGCATCTCCAAGGAGGAGTTCAAGGAGGGGTTCAAGGCGGAGTTCCAGGAGGAGTTTCAGGAGGAGCCCCAGGGGGCGGTGAAGAGCGGCGCGGCACCGGCGGGCGAGGCGACCGGCCCGGACCTCGTGCGACTCGGTCCCGTCTGGGAGCGGGCCACCGGGGACACCGCCGCCGGGACACCCGGGCACGTCGTCCTGCTCGCCGGGGAGCCGCGCACCGCGGACGCCCTGCGGGCGCTGCCGGGCGCCCCCGAGGTCCACCTCCTGGAGAGCCCGGAGCCCGGACTCGCGGAGCGCTACACGGAGTTCGCCTGCCGGCTGCTCGACACGGTCCAGCGGCTGTTCGCCGAACCGGCGCTGCCCCGTACGCTCGTCCAGCTCGTCCTCCCGGAGACCGGCGACGACGCACCGCTGTCCGGCCTGCTCGCACTGGTGCGGACCGCGGCACTGGAGAACCCGAGGCTCGTGCCGCAGCTCGTCCTCGTCGACCGCGACCAGCCCGGGGAGCGGGTGGCCGGGCAGGTCCTGGAGGCCCGGGAGCACGCCGGCGCGTCGGCGGTGCGCTGGCGCGACGGCGAGCGGCAGGTCCTGGCCTGGCGGGAGCTGCCCGCGCCCGACCGGCGCGACCTGCCCTGGAAGGAAGGCGGCACCTATGTCGTCACCGGCGGCCTGGGCGGCCTGGGCCTGATCTTCGCCGAGGACCTGCTGCGGTCGGTCCGCAGCGCGAACCTCTATCTGACCGGCCGCTCGGCCCTCGACGACGAGCGGGCGCGGACGCTGGAGACACTGCACCGGCCGCACGCCCGGGCACGTTACGTACGGCTCGATGTCACCGACGCGGCGGCCGTCGAGGAGTTCGTGGCCGGGCTCCGGCGGGAACACGGCTCGATCGACGGCATCATCCACAGCGCCGGGGTCACCCGGGACGGCCTCATCCGTACCAAGACCGAGCGGACCCTGCGCGAGGTCCTGGCCCCGAAGGTGAGCGGAACGGTCCATCTCGACCACGCCTGCCGGGACCTCGCGCTGGACTTCTTCGTCACCTTCTCCTCGGGGGCCGCGGTCACCGGGAACACCGGCCAGGCGGACTACGCGACCGCCAACGCCTTCATGGACGCCTTCGCGCACCACCGCGACACCCTGGTCACGGCGGGACGGCGCTCCGGGCGCAGCCTCTCCGTCAACTGGCCGCTGTGGGCGGAGGGCGGCATGACCGTCGACGAGGAGACGGCGCGCGTGCTCTTCGAGGACCTCGGCATGGCTCCGCTGCGCACCCGGAGCGGCGTCCGGGTCCTGCACGAGTTCCTGCTGTCGTCCCACAGCCAGGTGATGGCCGTCGAGGGCGACGGCCCCCGGATCCGCCGGGCCTTCGCCACCGTGCCCACCGCCGCGCCCGCCGCCGTGCCCGCCGCCGACCGGCCCGCCGTGGAGCCGGTCTCCCCGGTGCCCGCCGCGACCGTCGTCGACGAGGACGAGCTGCGCGGGGCGGTGGTCGACCGGCTCGCCAGGATGCTCGGCGCCGTCACCGGCCTGCGGGCCGCGCGGATCGACCCGGGCGCGACCCTGGAGAGCTACGGGATCGACTCCATCGTCGTCACCCGTCTGAACCGCAAGCTCGCGGAGGTCTTCCCCGGTCTCTCGGCGGCGCTGCTGTACGAGTACAACTCGCTGGCGAGCCTGGGCGCCCACTTCGTGGCGGAGCACCGGGAGCAGTGCCTGGTCTGGACCGGCGCGGACACGGCGCGCCCCGTGACCGCGGCCCCCGCCGCGGAGCAGCCCCCCGCCGTACAACCCCCGGCCGTACAGCCCGCCACCCGGGTGGCTCCCGCACCGGCCGCCGTCGTACGGGACACGCCCGCCGCCGTACGGGACACGCCCGCTGTCGTACGGGACACGCCCGCTGTCGTACGGGAAACGCCCGCCGACGCCGCCGACACCGACGACGCCATCGCGGTCATCGGGGTGAGCGGACGCTTCCCCCGGGCGCGCAACCTCGACGAGTACTGGGAGAACCTGGCCGAGGGACGCGACTGCGTCGCGGAGGTCCCCCCGCAGCGCTGGAACCTGACGGACTTCTTCCACGCCGACCGTGACGAGGCGGTCGCGCGAGGGCTCAGCTACAGCAAGTGGGGCGGCTTCCTCGAAGGGTTCGCCGACTTCGACCCGCTGTTCTTCGCCATCTCGCCCCATGAGGCGATGAGCATGGACCCCCAGGAGCGCCTGTTCCTCCAGGAGTCCTGGAACGCGCTGGAGGACGCCGGCTACACCCGCCGGCGCCTGGCCGATCTGCACGGCGGACGGGTGGGCGTCTTCGCCGGTGTCTCCAAGACCGGCTTCGAGCTGTACGGTCCGCAGCTGTGGGAGCGGGGCGAGAACCTCCACCCCGTCACCTCGTTCGCCGCCGTGGCCAACCGGGTGTCCTACTTCCTCGACCTCAAGGGCCCGAGCCTGGCCATCGACACCATGTGCTCGTCCTCGCTGAGCGCCGTCCACGAGGCGATGGAGCAGCTGCGCCGAGGCGCGTGCGACGCCGCCATCGCGGGCGGCGTCAACCTCTACGCCCACCCGTCGAGCTATGTCCTCATGTCCCGGGTACGGATGCTCTCCGACGACGGGAAGTGCCGCAGCTTCGGTGCGGGCGGCACCGGATTCGTCCCCGGTGAGGGCGTGGCGGTCCTGCTGCTCAAGCGGCTCGCGGACGCGCGGCGCGACGGCGATGTCATCCACGCCGTGCTCCGGGGCAGCAGTGCCAACCACGGCGGCAGGACCCACGGCTACACCGTGCCCAACCCGGCCTCCCAGGCCGAGGTGGTGCGCGAGGCCATGGACCGGGCCGGGGTGTCCGCGCACGACATCGGCTATGTCGAGACGCACGGCACCGGGACCTCCCTCGGCGACCCCATCGAGATCGGCGGCCTCTCCCGCGCGTTCGCCCAGGACACCGACGCCCGTCAGTACTGCGCCATCGGCTCGGCGAAGAGCAACATCGGCCATCTGGAGGCCGCCGCGGGCGCCGCCGGGCTGGTCAAGGTGGTGCTCCAGCTGCGGCACGGGAAGATCGCCCCCAGCCTGCACGCACAGGAGCTGAACCCCGGGATCGACTTCGACGCGACCCCGTTCCGCGTCCAGCGGGAGCTGGCCGAGTGGAAGCGTCCGACGACCGTCGGCGACGGCATCGTTGTCGAGCGCGACCGCGTCGCCGGAGTCTCCTCGTTCGGCGCCGGAGGCTCCAACGCCCATGTGATCGTGGCGGAGTACCGCGACACGGACCCCGCGGACACCACCCCCGGCGAGCACGGCCCGCAGCTGATCGTCGTCTCGGCGAGGGACCGCGACCGGCTGCGCGAGCGGGCCGGGGAGCTGGCGGAGCTGCTCGGCCGCCGGGACCGCGCGCACCTGCGCCTCGCCGATGTCGCGTACACGCTCCAGGTGGGCCGCGAGGCGATGGAGTCACGGCTCGCGCTGCGCGTCACCTCGCTCGCCGACCTCACACGGAAGCTCACCGCGTTCGCGGCGGGCGACGACGAGGTCGAGGACCTGTACCTCGGCGAGGTCAAGCAGCACCGGGAGACCCTGGCGCTGCTCACCGCCGACTCCGACATGGCGTCCACCGTCGGGGCGTGGATCGCCAAGGGCAAGTACGCCAAGCTGATGGACCTCTGGGTCAAGGGAATCGCCTTCGACTGGGAGACCCTGCCCCGCGCGGGCGCGGTGCGCCGGGTGTCCCTGCCCGGGTACCCGTTCGCCAGGGAGCGCTACTGGGTCGGCGACGTGGACACGGCGGCTCCGCGCACCGGCGGCGCGCGGGGCGCGGACGCGGTGCATCCGCTGGCGCAGGTGAACTCGTCGACCCTGGAGGTGCAGCGCTTCGACGCGGTCTTCTCCGGCGACGAGTTCTTTCTGCGGGACCATGTCGTCCAGGGGGAGCGGGTGCTGCCCGGCGTGGCCTACGCGGAGATGGCGCGGGCCGCGGTCGAGGCATCGGTCGAGGGCCTCGACGGCCTCGACGGCGCCGGGATGAGGCTGCGCAACCTGGTGTGGGCGCGGCCCGTCAAGGTGGGCGACGAGCCCGTACGGGTGCGCACGACGCTGGTCGTCGACCCCGGGGGAGAGGTGCGCTTCACCGTCACCACCTCCCCCGGGCCGGACGGCGACCTGGTGCACTGCCAGGGCGCGGCGGAGCCGGGCGCGCCGGACCCGGTGACGCCCGTGGACCTCGACGGAGTGCGGGCCGTCTGCGCGGGCGAACGGTGGGACGCGGAGCGCTGCTACACCCTGTACCGCTCGCTGGGCCTGGAGTACGGACCCGTCCACCGCTGCCTGGAGAGCATCGCGGTCGGCGGGGGACAGGCGCTCGCACGGCTGCGTCTGCCCGCCGAGGTCACCGACTCCCTGGAGGAGTTCGTCGTCCACCCCGGCCTGATGGATTCGGCGCTCCAGGCGACCGTGGGACTGCTCGCCGGGAGCGACGACACCGGGGACGGCGCGCTGTTCCTGCCGTTCGCGGTGGACGAGGTGGAGATCCTCGCGCCGTTCCGCGCCGCCATGTGGGCCTGGGTGCGGTTCAGTGCCGACGACACCCCCGGCGGCGCGGTGCGCAAGCTCGACATCGACGTCTGTGACGACGACGGCGTGGTGTCCTGCCGGTTCACCGGTTTCTCGACCCGTGCCTACGGCACCGGCACCGCTACCGGCACCGGCGAGGCGGCGGCGCCGCGGGCCGTGGCGGAGGCCCCGCGCACGGCTCCCGCCGCCCGGCCGGTCCCCGTGCCGGAGCCGGGAACGGACCGGGAGGCGGGCACCGGCCGGTCCGGCGACACCTGGGACGAGCGCGTCTGCGCCTATCTGGCCGGGGTGCTCGCGGCCGGGCTGCGCCTCTCCGCCGACCGGATCGATGTCGACGACGCCTTCGAGGTGTACGGCATCGACTCGATCATGACCATGAACCTGACCGCCAAGCTGGAGCAGGACTTCGGTTCGCTCCCCAAGACCCTGTGGTTCGAGTACCAGAGCATCCGTGCCCTCGCCGGATACTTCGCGACGGCGCACGAGGATCGGCTGGCCGAGCTGATCGGCGTGGCCACGACCGGTGGGTCCCCCGGCGGGGAGAGCGGCGGGGGGACCGGACGTACCGGGGACCCGGCCGCCGGGCCCGCCACCGCCGGCCCGGTCACGGTGTCGGCGAAGCGCCCGCTCGCCCGGGTGCGGGCCCTCCCGCGGCCGAGGGCCGCGGGCCGGGCCGATGTGGCGGTCGTGGGTGTGGCCGGACGGTACCCGGGAGCGGCGAACGTCCGGGAGTTCTGGCGCAACCTGGTGGACGGCAGGAACAGCGTGACCGAGATCCCGGCGGACCGCTGGGACCACGGCCGCTACTACGACGCCGACCGGCACGCGGCGGGCAGGACCTATGCCAAGTGGGGCGGGTTCCTCGACGGCGCGGACCACTTCGACGCGCTGTTCTTCAATATCTCGCCGCGCGAGGCGGAGTTCATGGACCCGCAGGAGCGGCTCTTCCTGGAGTGTGTGCAGGAGACCCTCCAGGACGCCGGGTACACGCGTCCGGCGCTGAGCCGCCACAGCGCCGACGGGCTCGGTGGCAATGTCGGCGTCTTCGTCGGGGTGATGTACGAGGAGTACCAGCTGTACGGCGCCCAGGAGCAGGCGCGGGGCCGCAACATCGCGCTGTCGGGCAACCCGTCCTCCATCGCCAACCGGGTGTCGTACTTCTTCGATCTGCACGGGCCGAGCCTGGCCGTCGACACGATGTGCTCCTCGTCGCTCACGGCGCTGCATCTGGCCTGCCAGAGCCTCGCCGACGCCGAGTGCGAGGTGGCCGTGGCCGGTGGGGTCAACCTGTCGCTGCACCCCAACAAGTTCCTGATGCTGGGCAGCGGCCAGTGGGCGTCGAGCCGCGGGCTGTGCGAGAGCTTCGGCGCGGGCGGCGACGGCTATGTCCCCGGTGAGGGTGTGGGCGCGGTCCTGCTCAAGCCGCTGGACCGGGCGGAGGCGGACGGGGACACGATCCACGGCGTCATCCGCGGTACGGCGGTGAACCACGGCGGCAGGACGAACGGCTACTCCGTCCCGAACCCGCGCGCGCAGGCCAAGGTGATCGGCCGGGCGCTCGGCCGGGCCGGTGTGGACGCCCGGGACGTGTCCTATGTGGAGGCGCACGGCACCGGCACCTCGCTGGGCGACCCGATCGAGATCGCCGGTCTGACGAACGCGTTCCGCGAGGACTCCGGCGACCGTCAGTTCTGTGCGATCGGTTCGGTGAAGAGCAACATCGGCCACGCCGAGAGCGCCGCCGGGATCGCCGGGCTGACCAAGGTCCTGCTCCAGATGAAGCACGGGCAACTGGTCCCCTCGCTCCACTCCGAGGAGCTGAACCCGCACATCGACTTCGCGGACAGCCCCTTCACGGTCCAGCGTTCGCTGGCCGAGTGGACCCGCCCCCGGGCCGCCGACGGCACCGAGTCGCCGAGGATCGCGGGAGTGTCCTCCTTCGGTGCCGGCGGGTCCAACGCCCATGTCATCGTGGAGGAGTACCTCCCCGCCCAGCGGTCCGGCGAGGAGCCGGACGCCGAGGTCGCGGTCGTGCTCTCCGCGCGGACCGGGGACGCCCTGCGCGATCAGGCCGGGCGGCTCCTGGAGTGGATCACCGGCGACGGGGCGGCGGAGGCGCTGTCCGACATCGCGTACACCCTCCAGACCGGCCGTGACGCGTACGAGGAACGGCTCGGCCTGGTCGTCGCGGACACCGCTGGACTCGTCCGGGCGCTCCGCGGTTTCGTCGCGGGCGAGGACGTTCCCGGCCTGTACCGCGCGAAGGCCGCCCGCCGTGGTGACGGCAGCCTGCGGATGTTCGCCGCCGACGAGGACATGGCGGGGGCGCTGGACGCCTGGATCGGGAAGCGGAAGTACGGCAAGCTGCTCGAACTCTGGGTGGCGGGCGTCGCCGTGGAGTGGGACAGGCTCCACCGGCCCGGTGCACGGCGCCGGATCTCCCTGCCCGCCTACCCCTTCCAGCGCGAGCGCTACTGGCCGTCCCTGGACGAGGACCGGGCGCCGCTGTCGGGCACCGCGCGGCTGCACCCCCTCGTCCACACGAACACCTCCAGCCTGGCCGGACAGCGCTTCGGCTCGACCTTCACCGGGGACGAGTTCTTCCTGGCCGACCACCGGGTGGGCGGTGACCGCGTGCTCTCCGGGGCGGCCTGCCTGGAACTCGTCCGGGCGGCCGTGGCGGTCTCCCTGGACGGTGAGCCCCATGGCACGATCCGTCTCACCAACGTGGCCTGGACGCGGCCCGTCATCGTGGGGGAGACCCCGCTGGCGGTGCAGCTGCGCCTGACCCCGGCAGGGGGCGACGAGATCGCCTTCGAGATCTCCAGCCACCCCGGCGGGGACCCCGCCGCACCCCCGGTGATCCACAGCGAGGGCGTGGTGCGCGTACCGCCCGCGACCGCGGGCGACACCCCCCGTACCACCCTCGACCTGGCGGCTCTGCGGGCCGGGTGCGGGGACACGGAGCTGGACGCCGATCAGGTCTACGGCGTCTTCGCGGCACACGGCATCGACTACGGCCCCGGCCACCGGGGAATCCAGCGGCTGTGGGCGGGCGGCGGACAGGCCGTCGCCCGGCTGGTGCTGCCCGACGGCGTCGGGACGACATTGGACGGCTACGGCCTCCACCCCGCCCTGCTCGACTCGGCCCTCCAGGCCGCCGTGGGGATCACCGCCGACACCGGCGGGACCCCGCGCCTGCCCTTCGCGGTCGACGAGGTGGAGATCATCGGGGAGTGCGCCCGGTCCATGTGGGCCTGGGTGCGTCCCAGCGGCGGCCCGGCGGACTCCGGCGTCCACCGCCTCGACATCGATCTGTGCGACGAGGACGGAACGGTCGCCGTCCGGCTCAAGGGCCTGGCGGCACGGGCCTACGCGGCCGGGCGGACCGGGGCCGGGGAGGCCGGGGCGTTCCTCGCCGCGCCGCACTGGACCGGCGGGGAACACCGGGGCGGCGCGCGCGAGGGCGGCGCCGCGGTGACGGTGGTCGCCGGGCTGCCCGCCGTCGCGGACGCGCTCGAAGCGCGCGCGGGGTCCCGGGTCGTCCGGCTGGACTCCGGCGCGCCGGGCCTGGACGGGCGGTTCGCCGAGGACGCCGCGCGGCTCTTCGGCGTGGTCCGGCAGGTCCTGGCCGAGCGTACGCACGACGAGGTGTGCGTCCAGCTGGTGGCGGGCGCCGACGGGGAGTCGTCGGTGTGGTCCGGGCTCGCCGGGGTCGTACGGACCGCCGCGCTGGAGAACCCGCGGATCACGGGCCAGACCGTCCTGGTGGAACCGTGGGAGGACCCGGAGCGGGTCGCCGGGTGGGCGGCCGCCGACCGTACCGCCGCGGACGACACGACGGTGCGCTACCGCGGCGGTGCCCGCGAGGTGCTGCGGTGGCGCGAGCTGCCCGCCGCCACCGCGAGCGCTGACACGGCGGTGGCCTGGCGGGACACCGGGGTCTACCTGATCACCGGTGGCACCGGCGGGCTGGGTGTGCTGTTCGCCCGCGACATCGCCGCCCGGGTACGGGACGCGCGGATCGTGCTCACCGGCCGCGCGGCCCTGGACGAGGGCCGGGAGGCGGTCCTCGCCGAGCTGCGGGCCTCGGGTGCGGAGGCGACGTACGAGCAGGTCGATGTCACGGACCGGGCCCAGGTGGAGGCGCTGGTGCGGCGGATCCGCGACGCGTACGGCCGGCTGGACGGCGTCCTGCACAGCGCGGGCGTGATCCGGGACGGCTTCATCCTGAAGAAGACCCCGGCCGACTTCGACGCCGTGCTGGCGCCGAAGGTGACGGGCCTGGTGAACCTCGACACGGCGACCCGGGACATGGAGCTGGACTTCCTGGTGCCCTTCTCGTCGGTCGCCGGAGTCTCCGGCAATGTCGGCCAGGCCGACTACGCGGCGGCGAACGCCTTCATGGACGCCTTCGCCGCGTACCGCAACACCCTGGTGGCCCGGGGCGAACGGCGCGGCCGGACGCTCTCGGTCAACTGGCCGCTGTGGGCCGAGGGCGGCATGGGTGTCGACGCCGGAACCGAGCGGGCGATGCGCGAGAACTTCGGCATGGTTCCGCTGCGGACCCGGACCGGTATCGACGCCCTGCACCGGGCGCTGACCACCGGTGAGGACCAGGTCATGGTCCTGGAGGGCGACACCGAGCGCTTCGCGTCCCTCATCGGCGCCCCGGCGGACGCTCCCGTACCGGCGGACGTTCCCGCCCCCGTGGACGGGCGCCCGTCCGGTGAACCGGCCTCCGGTGCCCGGACCACCGACGTCCCGGCCTCCGAGGTCCGCAGCCCCGACGCTCAGGGATCCGACGCCCACGGCCCCGAAGGCATCGAGCGCACGGCCGTGGCGTACCTCACCCGGCTGCTGTCGTCCGTGATCAATCTCCCCGCCGCGCGGATCGACCCCGAGGCCTCGCTGGAGGACTACGGCATCGACTCCGTGATGACCATGGACCTCACCCGGGCCCTGGAAGAGGTCTTCGGCTCCCTCTCCAAGACCCTGCTCTTCGAGTACCAGAGCATCGAGGCGCTCGCCGGGCACTTCATCACCGCCCACCCGGAGAAGATGCGCGCACTCGTGCCGGCCGCGGACGGCGGCGCACGGACCGCCCCGGCGGTCGAGCGGACCGCGCCCGAGCCCGCCGCCCCCGCGCGGACGGACTCCTGGCGGGAGCGCGCCGGACGCCCGCGCACCGGGGCGGCGGCACCGGGCGCGGCACCGGCCGGGCCCGCCGACATCGCGATCATCGGTCTGGCGGGCCGCTACCCCCAGGCGCGCGACCTCCACGAGTTCTGGCGCAACCTGGCCGAGGGCAGGGACTGCGTCACCGAGATCCCCGCCGAGCGGTGGGAGTACGAGCGTCACTTCGACGCGGGCCGCCGGACCGCCGGCAAGGCCTACAGCAAGTGGGGCGGATTCCTCGACGGCGCCTACGAGTTCGACCCGCTGTTCTTCAATATCTCGCCGCGCGAGGCGGAGATCATGGACCCGCAGGAACGGCTGTTCCTCCAGTGTGTGTACGAGACCCTGGAGGACGCCGGATATGTACGGGAGTCGGTGCGGACCCGCGCGGGCAACGTCCTGGACGGCCGGGTCGGCGTCTTCGTCGGGGTGATGTACGAGGAGTACCAGCTCTACGGCGCCCAGAGCCAGGCACTCGGCGACCCCCTCGCGGTCAGCGGCAGCGCCGCCGCCATCGCGAACCGGGTCTCCTACTTCTGCAACTTCCACGGCCCGAGCATGAGCGTGGACACCATGTGCTCGTCCTCGCTGACCTCGATCCATCTGGCCTGCCAGAGCATCCGGTGGGGCGACTGCGACATCGCGGTCGCCGGCGGGGTCAACCTGTCGCTGCACCCGAACAAGTACCTGCTGCTCAGTACGGGCAACTTCGTCTCCAGCTCCGGCCGCTGCGAGAGCTTCGGCGCGGGCGGCGACGGCTATGTCCCCGGTGAGGGGGTGGGCGCGGTCCTGCTCAAGCCGCTGGCGAAGGCCGTCGCCGACGGCGACCGGATCTACGGGGTGATCAAGGGCACGGCGCTCAACCACGGCGGGAAGACCAACGGCTACACCGTGCCGAACCCGCACGCCCAGGCCGGAACCATCGCCGACGCGCTGCGGACGGCGGGGATCAGCGCCCGTGACCTCGGCTATGTCGAGGCGCACGGCACGGGGACCTCGCTCGGCGACCCGATCGAGATCACCGGCCTGTCGAAGGCCTTCCGTGAGCACACCCAGGACAACCAGTACTGTGCGATCGGTTCGGTGAAGAGCAACATCGGCCACGCCGAGAGCGCCGCCGGGATCGCCGGGCTCACCAAGGTCCTGCTCCAGCTTCAGCACGGCCAACTGGTCCCCTCGCTCCACTCCGAGGTGCTCAACCCGAACATCGACTTCACCGGCACCCCCTTCAGCGTCCAGCGCGAACTCGCCGACTGGCGGAGCCCCGACCCCGCGACCCCGCGGACCGCCGGGATCTCCTCCTTCGGCGCGGGCGGCTCCAACGCCCATGTCATCGTCTCGGAGTACCTCCCCGCACCGAGGGAGCACACCCCGGAGGCCACCGGCCCCGTCGTCGTGCCCCTGTCGGCGCGTACCGGGGACGAACTGCGCACCGTGGTCCACAACCTCGCCGCATGGCTCACCCGCCCCGGCAACGACCGGCTCCGGCCGGCGGATGTGGCGTACACGCTCCAGGTCGGCCGCGAGCCGCTGGCGGAGCGCCTGGGCATCCTCGCCACCTCAGTGCCCGAGCTGGTGGAGAAGCTGCGCCAGGTCCTCGCGGGCACCGAGTCCGAGGGCATCGTGCGCGCCGGGGCCAGGGACGGGAACGGCGGGAACACCGTCTCCGCGCTCTTCTCGCAGGACGCCGACCTCGACACCCTGATCACGACCTGGGCCGCCAGGGGGAGGTACGAGAAGCTGCTCGAACTGTGGGTCAACGATGTCCCCGTCGACTGGCGCCTCCTCCACCCCGGCGGTACGACACCCCAGCGCGTCGCCCTTCCCACCTACCCGTTCGGCCGGGAGCGCTACTTCCCGTTCGACGACCACCGGGCCGTGGACACCCGAGGGCCGCGCCTGCTGCACCCGCTCGTCCACGAGAACACCTCGGACCTGACGGAGCAGCGGTTCACCTCGGTGTTCACCGGAGACGAGCCGTTCCTGCGCGACCATGTCGTCGACGGTGTCAGCCTCCTGCCGGGCGCGGCCCTGCTGGAGATGGCCATCGCCGCCACCTGCGTCACCTGCCGGACCCAGGCCGAGCCCACGGCGCCGGTGGCGCTCAAGAACATCGTCCTGGCACAGCCCCTGCGGATGACCGGCGAACCGCGCGAGGTGCACACCGGCCTGTATCCGCAGGCCGACGGCGACATCGGGTTCCGGGTCTACAGCACCACCGACGAGGCGGAACCCGTCGTCCACGGCGAAGGCGCCGTCTACCTGGCGGAGGGAGCCGATCAGCCGGTGCTCGACCTCCCGGGCCTGCGCGCGGCCTGCGACCGGGCGGAACTCACCGCCGAGCAGTGCTACGCGGCGTACGAGGCCGCGGGCATCACCTACGGCCCCACCCACCGGGGCGTCCGGCACATCTGGATCGGCCGGGACCAGGCCCTGGCCCGGCTCCAACTGCCCGCGGCGGCCCGGGGCACCGAGGGCGACCACACGGTGCACCCGAGCCTCCTCGACGCGGCGCTCCAGGCGTCCGTGGGCGTGGCCGGCAGCCTGGGCGCGCGGCGCGAGGGCGCCGTGCTCGTGCCCTTCGCCATCGACGACATGCTTGTCCTCGACCGTGCCGACACCCCCCTGTGGGCGCTGGTCCGCCCCAGTGCGGAGCAGCCGGGCGACACCGCCCTCCCCAAGGTCGATGTGTGCCTCGCCGATGACGAGGGCCGGGTGCGCGTCCGGATCGGCGGTCTGTCCTTCCGGGCCCTCGACGGGCGGACGGACGGCCGGGAGCGGGAGACGGCCGGGGCGAGGGCGCTGCTGCACCCCCAGTGGCGGGCGCGGCCCGTGACGAACACCCCGCCGGAGGACGGCGGCGGGCGGCGTACCGTACTGCTCGTCGAGATGCCGGAGGTGGCGGCGCTGCTGCCGCCGGACGACAACGCCGTCGTCCTGACCTCCGGTGACAAGGAACTGGACCGGCAGTACACCGCGTACGGGCTCCAGGCGCTCGCGCATGTCCGTTCCGTGCTGCGCGTCGCGTCCGCGGGCCGGGCCGTTGTCCAGCTGGTCATCGGCCAGGGCCCCGCCGCCGCCCCGCTGGCCGGGCTCGCCGGGCTGCTGCGCACGGCCATGCTGGAGAACCCCCGGGTCTCGGCGCAGGTCATCCTGCTGGAAGAGACGGACACCCCGGAGACAGCGGCCGAGCGGGTGCTGGAGAACCGCGCGCACCCCGAGGACACGCTCGTCCGGTACGCCGGTGGGCGGCGCGAGGTGTCCGTCTGGACCGAGGTCGGCGACGGCACCGCCGCCGTCCCCCCGGTTCCCTGGCGGGAGAGCGGGGTCTATCTGCTGACCGGCGGGGCGGGAGCGCTGGGCCTGGTCTTCGCACGGGAGATCGCGACCCGTACGCAGAGCGCCACCCTGGTGCTGACCGGGCGTTCCCCGGCCGATGAGCGGATACGGGACGCCTTGCGGGAGCTGCGTTCCCACGGTGCGTCGGCGCGGTACGTCCGGCTGGACGTCGCGGACGCCGCCGCGGTGGAAGCCGTGGTGGACGGCCTGGTGGAGGAGTACGGCCGGATCGACGGCGTGATCCACGCCGCCGGGGTGACCCGGGACGGCTACATCCTGACCAAGCGCGCCCAGGACTTCGTGGAGGTCCTGGCCCCGAAGGTGTCCGGAGCGGTCAATCTGGACCGGGCGACCGCCACCCTGCCGCTGGACTTCTTCGTGACCTTCTCGTCCACGACGGGGGCGTTCGGCAACGCGGGTCAGGCCGACTACGCGGCGGCGAACGCCTTCATGGACGCCTACGCCTGGCACCGCCAGGACCTCGTGGCCCGCGGCGAGCGCTCCGGGCACAGCCTCTCCGTCAACTGGCCGCTGTGGGAGAACGGGGGGATGGATGTGACACCGGAGATCCGGGCGATGCTGCACGCGCGCCACGGTGTCGTCCCCCTCGACACGGCGGCCGGGGTCGAGGCCTTCCTCCAGGTCCTCGCCTCCACCCACCACCAGGTCATGGTCGCTTCCGGACCAGGCCGCGCGGGAGCCGGGGACACCGGCTCGCCCCCTCCGCGACAGAGCTCCCAGCCGAGCTCGTACCAGACCGCCCCCTCCTCCTCTGCCGCCGGGACGCATCAGTGACGCACAACGACACCAGCACCCTCGAAGCCAGAACGACGGCCTTCCTCACGGGCATCCTCGCCGAGGTCATCAAGCTGCCGGCCGAGCGCATCGACGCCCGTGCGGCCTTCGACAGCCTGGGGCTCGACTCGGTGATGATGATGAGGATGACCGATGAACTGGAGGCGGTCCTCGGGTCGCTGCCGAAGACCCTGTTCTTCGAGTTCCGCGATATCCGCGCCCTCACCGGCCACTTCCTCACCACCCACGGACCCCAGCTCGCCCGGCACCTGGGGGAGCCCGCCGGCGGGGGCACGGACGCCTCCGGGGCGCCCGCTCCGGCCGCCGCCCCGGCGCCCGCGCCGCGGGCCGGGGCCGCCGCACCCGGCCGGGCCGCCTTCGCGCGCAAGCCGGTCAGGGCGGGCAAGTGGGCGACGCGGTTCGACGCGACGGGGGCACCTCCGGCCGTCCCCGCGCCCCAGGCTCCGGGGGTCCCCGCGCCGCAGGTACCGGCCGTCCCCGCGCCGCAGGCTCCGGCGACCGGGCTCGACATCGCGATCATCGGCCTGGCCGGGCGCTACCCGAAGGCCCGTACGCTCGAAGAGTTCTGGGCGAACCTGGCCGAGGGACGCGACTGCGTGACCGAGATCCCGGCCGACCGCTGGGACCGGAATGTGTACTACGACGCGGACAAGGCGGCGCTCGGCAAGACGTACAGCAAGTGGGGCGGATTCCTCGACGGCGTCGACGAGTTCGACTCCCTGTTCTTCCGCATCTCGCCGCCCGAGGCGCAGCTGATGGACCCGCAGGAGCGGCTCTTCCTCCAGTGCGCCTATGAGGCCGTCGAGGACGCGGGCTACACCCCCGAGCGGCTGAACACCATGCCCGGCGGCGGGCACGGCGGCGGGGACCGGGCCCGGGTCGGTGTCTATGTCGGCGTGATGTACGAGGAGTACCAGCTGTACGGTGCGCAGGAGCAGGTCCTGGGCAACCCCGTGGCGCTCTCGGGCAATGCGTCCGCCGTCGCCAACCGGGTGTCGTACTTCTTCGACTTCCACGGTCCGAGCATGAGCGTCGACACGATGTGTTCGTCGTCGTTCACCGCCATCCATCTGGCCTGTCAGAGCATCCGGTCCGGCGGGTGCGAGGTGGCCATCGCGGGCGGGGTGAACCTCTCGGTCCACCCCAACAAGTACCTGATGCTCGGGCAGGGCAAGTTCGTGTCCGGCAAGGGCCGGTGCGAGAGCTTCGGCGAGGGCGGCGACGGCTATGTCCCCGGTGAGGGCATCGGCGCCGTCCTGCTCAAGCCGCTGGAGCGGGCCGTACGCGACGGTGACCGCATCCATGGCGTGATCAAGGGGATCGCGGTCAACCACGGCGGCCGGACCAACGGTTACTCCGTGCCCAGTCCGCAGGCGCAGGCCCGGTCCATCTCCGACGCCTGGCGGGAGGCGGGGATCGACCCGCGCGCGCTGAGCTACATCGAGGCGCACGGCACGGGCACCTCGCTCGGCGACCCCGTCGAGATCGCCGGGCTCACCCGGGCGTTCCGGGAACACACCCCGGACGACCGGTTCTGTGCGATCGGTTCGGTGAAGAGCAACATCGGCCACGCGGAGAGCGCCGCCGGTATCTCGGGGCTGACCAAGGTCCTGCTCCAGATGAAGCACGGACAGCTGGCGCCCTCGCTCCACTCGGAGGTGCTGAACCCGCACATCGACTTCGCGAACAGCCCCTTCTCCGTACAGCAGACGCTCAGCGAGTGGAAGCGGCCCGCGCTGGTGGTCGACGGGGCGGAGCGGGAGTTCCCCCGTATCGCGGGGATCTCGTCCTTCGGCGCGGGCGGCTCCAACGCGCACCTGGTCGTCGAGGAGTACCGGGCCGGGCCGCCCGCCGCCCCCGCCCACGAGGGGCCGGTCGCGGTCGTGCTCTCCGCGCGCAGCGCCGAGCGGCTGCGGGTGAAGGCCGCCGAGCTGGCCGACTGGATCGGGACACAGGGACTGTCCGACGCCGATCTGCCCGCACTCGCCCACACCGCGCAGACCGGCCGGGAGGCCATGCGGGAGCGGCTCGGCATCGTCACGGACTCGATGTCCGGACTGCTCGCCCGGCTCCGGGACGCCGCCGCGGGACGGGAGGACGGCATCGCGCGCGGCCGGGCGCCCCAGGGCGCCGAGGACGATCGCCCCACCGGGGTCACCGGCGGCCCCGCCGAACTGGTGGACCGGTGGGTGCGGGGCGGTGCCGTCGACTGGTCCGCCCTGTACACCGGCGGGACGCCGCCGCGGATCGCCCTGCCGTTCTACCCGTTCGCCAGGGAGCGCCACTGGATCGACACCTCCGCCACCGCTCGCGCCCTGCGGCGGGACGAGGACCCCGGGGCCCATGTGTTCGAGGAGTACTGGGAGCCCGTGTCCGCCCCGGAACCGGTCCGGCGGGAGGCGGGAGCGCGCACCCTGGTCTGTCTGTGCTCCGACCCCGCCAACCAGGCGGAGCTGGAGCGGGCCGCCGCTGCGGCGGCCCCCGGGACGACGCTCGTCTTCGTCGCGCGGACCCCGGCGGCCGGCGATGGGGCGCGGCACCGCTGGGCGGTGGACGCGGCGGAGCGGGCCGACTGGATCCGCGTCTTCACGGAGATCCGCGAACGGTTCGGCGCCGTGGCCGGTGTGCTGAATCTGTGGCCGGTGGAGGAGGGGGTGGGGCCGCACTCCGCCACCGACACCGTCCAGCTGCTCCAGACCGTCGCGGCGGCGGCACCGGACGTCCGGCAGGTGCTCCAGGCGGGCGCTTTCCGCGACGGTACGGAGCGTGCCCACGCCGAGTCGTGGATGGGCTTCGAACGCTCCCTCGGCCAGGTCCTGCCCGGTGTGCGGTTCGCCGCGGTCCTGGAGGACGCCCGGGGTACGAGCGCCCCTACGCCCATGGCCACCTGGTTCGCCCGCCTGAGCGCCGGACCGGCCGTGCCGGTGAGCACCCTGTACCGGGACGGGACACGCCATGTGAGCCGGATCCGCCCGGTCACCACGGGCGCCGGGACCGGCCCGCTGAAGGAGACCGGTTCGCTGAAGGAGCGCGGCACCTATCTGATCACCGGAGGGCTGGGAGCGCTCGGTCTGCTGTTCGCCGAGCATCTCGCCCGTACCCGGTCGGCCCGGCTGGTGGTGACCGGCCGCTCGCCCCGCGACGAGGACCGGGACCGGCGGATCGCCCGGATCGAGGCGCTGGGCGGCGAGGTCCACTATGTACGGGCCGACGTCGCCGACCGGCGGGCCATGCGGGAGGTCGTCCGCTCGGCGCGCGAGCGCTTCGGCGGGATCGACGGCGTGATCCACGCCGCGGGCGTCCCCGGCACGGGGAGTGTGCTCGACGGGGCGGCGGGCGCCTTCCCGGGTCTGCTGGCCGCCAAGGTGGACGGCACGATCGTGCTCGACGAGGTCCTCGCGGACGAACCGCTCGACTTCGTCTGCTACTTCTCGTCCTCCTCCGCGCAACTCGGTGACTTCGGCGGCTGCGACTACGCCGTCGGCAACCGGTTCCAGACGCTCTACGCCCACCACCGCGACGAGCTGGTCCGCCAGGGCACGCGCTCGGGTGCGACCGTCGCCGTCAACTGGCCGCTGTGGCGCGACGGCGAGATGGGCTTCGAGGACGCGCGGGCCACGGAGCTGTACCTCTCCTCCAGCGGCCAGCGGCTGCTGGAGAACGCCGACGGCATCCGGCTCTTCGAGCGGCTCATCGGTGAGGGCGGGCCCCAGCGGCTCGTCCTGGTGGGCGAGGCGCGGAGGCTGTCCCGTCTGCTGGAGACGGCCGAGGAGTCCACCGTGGACACCGCCGTGCCTGCCGTGCCTGCCGTGACCGCGGTGACCGGCGTGCCCGCCGTCGCGGTGGAGCCCGGGCTGCCCGGCACGCCGGCCGCGGCACCGGATCGCGAACAGCTCGCCGCCCGTGTCCTGGCCGACCTGGAGACGGTGATCGCCGAGACCGTCCGGGTGCCGCGCGAACAGATCCACGCCGATGAGAACCTCGCCGAGCTGGGGTTCGACTCGATCACCCTGGTCCGGCTCGCGAGCGCGATGACCACGTGCTTCGGCGTCGAGGTCGTCCCCTCGGTGTTCTTCTCCCACCCCACCCCGGAGGCGCTGGTGGCGCATCTGGTGTCCGAACACGGGGACCGACTCGACCGGCTCCACCCGGTGGAGCTCGCCGGGAACCCGCCCGGGGCCCCGGTGACGGTCCCCGCGCCGGCCACGGTCACGGCCGCCCCGCGCCCGGAGCCGGGCCCGGGGTCCGGACCGGAGCCCATCGCCGTCATCGCCATGACCGGCCGCTTCCCGGCCGCCCGTACCGTGGACGAGTTCTGGCGGATCCTCACGGACGGGCGGGACGTCCTGTCGGCCGTCCCCGACGACCGGCGTGCCGACTGGAGCGACCCGGGGGCCCCGGACCCCGCGACGGCCCGGGTCGGCTTCGTCCCCGGGATCGGCGAGTTCGACCCGGCCTTCTTCGAGATCTCGCCGCGCGAGGCGCGCACCATGGACCCGCGGCAGCGGCTGCTGCTCCAGGAGGCATGGCATGTCCTGGAAGCCGCGGGCTACGGTGAGCGGAAGCTGCGCGACGAGCGCATCGGGATGTTCGTCGGCGCGGAGCAGGGCGACTATCTCCACCTGGGCGGTGGCGAAGGCAGCCTGACGGGACACCACGAGGCGATCCTCGCCTCCCGGCTGGGCTATCTGCTCGACTTCACGGGACCCGTGCTCGCCGTCAACACCGCCTGCTCCTCGGGTCTGGTCGCGGCCCACCAGGCATGGGCCAGCCTGCGCGACGGCGAGTGCGACGCGGCCATCGTCGCCGGGGTCAATCTGGCGGCGTCCTCCCGGGTGTTCGCCGAGACGAGCAGGGCGGGCATGCTCTCCCCGAGCGGCGCCTGCCACGCGTTCGACCGGCGCGCCGACGGCATGGTGCTGGGTGAGGCCATCGCCGTGGTGATGTTCAAGCGACTCTCGCAGGCGGAGGCCGACGGGGACGACGTCCTCGCCGTGATCCGCGGCAGCGGCATCAACTACGACGGCCGTACCAATGGCATCACCGCCCCGAACGGCGCGGCACAGGCCCGTCTCTACCGCTCCGTCTACGAGCGGTACGGCATCGACCCCGGACGCATCGGGCATGTCGTCGCGCATGGCACCGGCACCCGGCTGGGCGACCCCGTCGAGGTCAACGCCTTGAACGAGGTGTTCTCCGAGCACACCGACAGGACCGGGTTCTGCGCGCTCACCTCGGTCAAGCCCAACGTCGGGCATACGCTGGCCGCCTCGGGCATCGTCAGCCTGATCGCGCTGGTGCAGTCGGTGCGCCACGGCGTCATCCCGCCGAGCGTCCACTGCGAGCAGGACAGCGACTACATCGCCTGGCAGCGGAGCCCCTTCTACGTCAGCAAGTCCTCGACGGCCTGGCCGGAGAGCCCGGCCGGGACGCGGCTCGGTGCCGTGAGCGCGTTCGGGATGAGCGGCACCAACGTCCATATGGTCGTGGAGAGCCACCGGGCCCGTACCGCCCCGGCGCGGCCCGCCGAGGCCCCCGCCCGACTGCTGGTCCTGTCCGCGAAGACCGCGGGGGCGCTGCACGACCGCATCCGCGACCTGGGCGCGGCGCTGGGGAACGCGGACCGTGACACCGTCTCCCTCACCGATGTGAGCCATACGCTGCTGGAGCGCAGGCAGCACTTCGAACACCGCTGTGCGATCGTCGCGCGCGACCTCGGCGAGGCCGTCTCCCTGCTGGGCGCCGCCGAGCGCGGCGAGCGGCACCAGGGGGTCCGCTTCGGCCAGGTGCCGGGCGACCGCGCGGACCGGCCGAGGGAGGCCGAGGTCGAGGCGGTGCTCGCACGGCTCGCCGCCGAGGGGGCCGCCGGGCCGGGCGAGGTGCTGCCGGAGCTGGCGGAGCTGTACTGCCGGGGCGCATCGCCCGACGGGCGGGCGCTGTTCGCCGGTGCCGCACCGCGGCTGGTGGACCTGCCCGGCTATCCCTTCTCACGCAAGGTCTACTGGGTGAACCGGGAGAACCCCGTAGTGACACGACCGTTGTCCGGCACGGCTGTCGAGGCCGTCCCGTCCGCTGCCGCGCCGTCCCCTGCCGTCCGGTCCGCTGTCGCGCCGTCCGGAGCCACGGCGGCGCGACCGGCGGACGGGGCGCCTTCGGGTCCCGTCGCCGCAGGCCGCCGGGTCACCCTGCGCGACCCGGCCGAGGTGCCCGCCGGGGCGCTGCCGACCGCCGCCAAGCCGAGGAATGTCCGGCTGGCCGATCTGGGGGGACGGTCCGCCGCTCCGGTGGCCCCGGTCCCGGCCCCGGTCCCGTCGCCGCCCGCCGCCCCGGTGGCGGCGCCGGTGCCCGCCCCCGTACCGGCGGACGCGGCCCCGGTGAAGGCCGTGGGCGAGCTGCGGCGGGAGCTGCGGGCCGGCCTCGCCGATGTCCTTCAGATCCCGGAGGAGGACATCGACCCCGGCCGTAACTTCATGGACCTGGGCCTGGACTCCATCCTCGGAGTGGAGTGGGTCAAGGTCATCAACAAGCAGTACGGGACCGGTATCGCCGCCACGAACCTCTACGACCATCCGTCGGTGCGCCTGCTCGCGGACTTCGTCCGGGACCAGCAGGCCGCGTCGGCACCCGTGCGGGCCGTGCCCGTGCCACAGGAACCCGTGGCGGCGGTGCCCGTACCGCAGGAATCCGTACCGCAGGAATCCGTACCGCAGGAATCCGTGGCGGCGGTCCCCGCGCCGGTCGTCGAGCCGGTCCCGGCCCCGGCGCCCGCCCGTCCCGGGGTCTCCCGGGCCGCGCTGCTGGAAGGGGTCCGCGACAGCCTCTCCGACGTGCTGTTCCTCGCCCCCGAGGACATCGCGGCCGACCGCAACTTCGTCGAACTCGGCATGGACTCCATCGTCGGCGTGGAGTGGGTGAAGGTCCTCAACAAGAACTACGGGACCTCGCTCGCGGCCACCCAGCTGTACGACCACCCCACGGTGCGCCGGCTCACCGAGTTCCTGCTGACGCTGGTGGAGTCGGCCCCCGCCCCGGCGCCTGCCCCTGCCCCGGTGCCTGTCCCCGCCCCTGCCCCTGCCGCTGTCCCCGCCCCTGCCGCTGTCCCCGCGCCCGTCGCAGCGCCCGTCGCTCCTGTCACGCCCGTCGCGCCCGTCGCGCCGGTGGCGGGCGGAACCGCCGATGTCCCGGTGGCGGGTGAACCCGTACCCCCCGCCCGGGCCGCGGACCGGGTGGCCGTCATCGGGATGTCCGGGCGCTACCCCCAGGCGCCGGACCTCGATGCCTACTGGGAGAACCTCCGCGCGGGCCGCGACTGCGTGACCGAGGTCCCGCCGTCGCGCTGGGACGTCGCGCGGTACTACGACCCCCGGCCCGGCCAGGAGGGCAAGACGTACTCCAAGTGGCTCGGGTACCTGGCGGACGCCGACCACTTCGACCCGCTGTTCTTCAACATCTCCCCGCTGGAGGCGGAGGGGATCGACCCGCAGCACCGGCTGTTCCTCCAGGAGGCGTACCGCGCGTTCGAGGACGCCGGGTACGACCCGCAGTCCCTCGGCTCCCAGAAGTGCGGCGTCTACCTGGGCATCAGCGGCAGCGAGTACAGCTTCCTGGTCTTCGGCGGCGACGGTGTGTCCGCGTCCGCGACGAGCAGCAGCAACGCCATCGCCGCCTCGCGCATCGCCTACTACCTCAACCTCAAGGGCCCGGCCGTCGCGGTCGACACGGCGTGTTCCTCCTCGCTGGTCGCGCTGCACCTCGCCCGGCAGGCGCTGCTGAGCGGCGAGATCGACATGGCGCTCGTCGGCGGTGTCTCGCTCTACCTGCTCCCCGATACCTATGTCGGCATGTGCCAGGCCGGAATGCTCTCCCCGGAGGGCCGGTGCAAGACGTTCGACAACAGCGCCGACGGGTTCGTGCCGGGCGAGGGCGTCGGCGCCCTGGTGCTCAAGCGCCTCGGCGACGCCGAGGCGGACCGCGACCACATCCACGGTGTCGTCGCCGCGTCCGGCATCAACCAGGACGGCCGGACGAACGGGATCACCGCACCCAGCGCCACCAGCCAGATGGAACTCGTCCGCACGGTCTACGACCGCCACGGCATCGAGCCGGCGACCATCGGCTATGTCGAGATGCACGGCACGGGTACCAAGCTGGGCGACCCGATCGAACTCCGGGCGCTGGGCACCGTCTACGGAGAGGCGGGAGTCCCCGCGCGGTCCTGCGCCATCGGAGCGGTGAAGGCCAGTATCGGGCACACCTCCGAGGCCGCCGGGGTCGCGGGCGTGCACAAGGTACTGCTGAGCATGCGCCATGGCACGCTGGCGCCCTCGCTCAACTTCACCACCCCCAATGAGCACTTCGGCTTCGAGGACTCGCCCTTCCGCGTCGTCACGGACCCCGAGCCGTGGCAGGCGCCGCCCGGAGACCTGCCGCGCCGCGCCGCCGTCAGCTCGTTCGGGTTCAGCGGGACCAATGCGCATGTCGTGCTGGAGGAGTACCGCGCCACCCCGGGCGGCACCCCGGCCGGGTCCGGGTCCGTCGTCATCGCCCTGTCCGCGAGGACCGGGGAGCAGCTGGACGAACTGGCCGGGAACCTGCTCGCCTTCGTCGACGACAAGCCCTGGCCCGGCCTGGCGCGTCTGGCGTACACGCTCCAGGTGGGCCGGGAGGCGATGGAGGAGCGGCTGGCGTTCGTGGCGGGCTCCCGCGCGGAGCTGGCCCGGGGACTCAGGGCGCACCTGGACCGGGCGGCGGAGGGCGCGCCCGTGCGCGGTCGGGTGACACCGGACCAGCTGGCCCGCCAGGAGGACGACGAACGGCAGCGGGAACGTGTGCGGGCCTGGACCGAGGCCAAGGAGCTGCGGCGGCTCGCGGAGGCATGGACCGAGGGGTGCGCCGTCGACTGGCGCGCGCTCCACACCGGTCCCGCCCCGCTGCGCCTGCCCCTGCCGGCGTACCCCTTCGCCCGGGAGCGGTACTGGGTCGAGCCCGTGCCGCGGGTGGCGGGCGCCCCGACGGCGGTGCTGCATCCGCTGCTGCACCGCAACACCTCCGGGTTCGCCGCCCAGCGCTACACCTCGACGTTCACCGGTGACGAGGAGTTCCTCACCGGCCACCGGGTGCGGGGCCGGAAGGTCCTGCCGGGCGCGGCCTACCTGGAACTGGCGCTGGCCGCCGTGGCCGACGCGTCGGGAACGAAGCCGCCCACCGGCCTGGCGCTGACCGGCGTGGTGTGGTCCCGGCCCTTCGAGCTGCCGGACGGCCACCGGCGCGATCTGCACATCACCCTGCGCCGGGACTCCGCGCTGACCACGCACTTCGAAGTGCTGGCGACGGCGACGGACACGGACACCGACGGCGACCCGGTGGTGCCGGTGGTGCACAGCGAGGGCTCGGTCGTCCCGCTCCCCGCCGACGCCGCCGGGCCTGCGGACCACCTCGACATCGCCCGGCTCCGCGCCGCCTGCGGCACCCGCGAGCTGGACGCCGCGCAGGTCTATGCCGCGTTCGGGACCGCGGGCATCGAGTACGGCGACACGTTCCGCTGCATCGAGCGGATCCTCATCGGCGAGGGCCAGGCCCTGGCCCGTCTCACGCTGCCCGCCGCCGCGCGGCCGGCGCGGGACGGCTATCTGCTGCACCCCGGACTCCTGGACGCGGCCCTGCAAGCCGCGCTGGGAGTGCTGGTGAACGGCGCCGACACCTCGCGTCCCCTGCTGCCGTTCGCGGTGGAGCGCGTCGAGGTGCTCGGTGCCCTGGAGGACAGCCTGTGGGTCTGGGTCCGCGAGGCGGCGGACGGACCGTCCGGCGGTTCCGTCCGCCGCCTGGACCTCGACCTCTGCGATGACACCGGCCGCGTCCGCGTCCGCGTGCGGGGCTTCTCCGTACGGGCCGCCGCAGCCGGTGTCGCCGCCGATGTCACCGCCGATGGCGTGGCCCGGGCCGACACGGGCGCCGACACCGCCGCCGCTGCCGCCGGCACCGCCCCCGGCGCGCCGGAGGACGCGGGCATCCTCCTGGTCCCGCGCTGGCAGCGGCACGAGCTGCCGAAGCCCGCACAGAGCAGGAGCGGCCCCCGGTACGCGGTGGTCTGCGCGGAGGAAGGGGCCGTCGCGGACGCGCTGGCCTCGGACCCGACCTGCGAGGTACTGGCCCTCACCTCACGGGCGACCACGGCCGACGGCCGCTACGCCGACTACGCGCTCCAGGTCTTCGAGAGGACGAAGGCGATCCTGCGCGACCGCCCCCGGGCCGAGACGCTCGTCCAGGTCGTGGTGCGGGACAGGCCGGAGACCGCCGCCCTGGCCGGCGTCGGCGCGCTGGTGTGGAGCGCCCGCCAGGAGAACCCGGGAGTCCTCGGCCAGGTCGTCGTCGTGGACGACTACGCCGATGCGTCCGCCCTGCGCGCCCGCCTCGCGGCCGAGCGGCTGCGTCCCGAGGACGCGACCGTCCGCTACCGGGACGGACGGCGGGAAGTGATCATGTGGGAGGAGGAGCGCCCGACCGACACCCCCCGCGCCCCGTGGCGGACCGGCGGCGTCTATGTGATCACCGGCGGCCTCGGCGGCCTCGGACGGATCTTCGCCGAGGAGATCGCCGGCCAGGCCGACGATGTGACCCTGGTCCTCACCGGCCGCTCCCCCGAGACCGAGCGCTCGCGCCGGTTCCTCGCGGAGCTGCGGGCGGCGGGTGCCCGGGTCTCGTACACCAGGCTGGACGTGGCCGACCGGGCCGGTGTCGACGCCCTGGTCGCCGACACCCTGCGGGACGCGGGCCGCATCGACGGCGTCATCCACAGCGCCGGAGTGCGCGAGGACAACTTCATCCTCAAGAAGTCCGGCGAGGAGTTCGCCCGCGTCCTGCCGCCCAAGGTGAACGGCACGGTCAACCTCGACGAGGCGACCCGGGACGTGGACCTCGACTTCTTCGTGATGTTCTCCTCCGGCGCCGCCGTCACCGGCAACATGGGCCAGGCCGACTATGCGACGGCCAACGCCTTCATGGACACCTATGCCGAGTACCGGCAGCATCTGGTGGCCCGCGGCGAGCGCCGAGGCCGCACCCTTTCCATCAACTGGTCGCTGTGGGCCGAGGGCGGCATGCGCCCCGACGCCGTCAGCGAGGAGATCCTGCGCGAGCGCTTCGGCATCACCCCGCTGCGCCGCGGGGCGGGGCTCGAAGCCTTCGCGCGATGCCTGCGGACGAGCCACCCCCAGGTGCTCGTCGTCGCGGGGAACGTCACGGCCTTCCGAGGCGCCCTCAAGGCCCAGTACCCGAGCGAGGACACAAGACCCATGAGCGCCGAGAACAGGACGGCCATGCCGACGCCGCAGGAGAACGATCTGGAGCCGGCGGCGGTCGGTTACATCACCTCGCTGCTCGCGACGGCCCTGAAGGTGCCGTCGCAGCGCATCGAGGCCGACCTCCCGATGGAGCGCTACGGCATCGACTCGGTGATGGCACTGACCATGACCAACCGGCTGGAGGAGGTCTTCGGACGGCTGCCGAAGACGCTCTTCTTTGAATACCAGAACATCAGGGCCCTGGCCGGGTACTTCCTCGCCGTGCACGAGGCCCGCCTGCGGGAGCTGCTGGGGACCGGGGCCGCCACGGCCGGGGCCGGGACGCCGGTGGTGTCCGGGCCCGCGCCGCGCAAGGCTCCCACCACGGCACCCGCGACACCCGCGACACGCGAGCCCGCGGCCCTCACGACCGGGGCCGCTCCGGCGACGGCCGGGCCGTCCACCGCCGACATCGCCATCATCGGCCTCGGCGGGCGCTACCCGCAGGCCCGCACGCTGCGCGAGTTCTGGCGCAATCTGTCCGACGGCAGGGACAGCGTCGTCGAGATCCCCCGCGACCGCTGGGACCACAGCCTCTACCACGACCCGGACGGCTCGCAGCCGGGCAAGACCTACTGCAAGTGGGGCGGGTTCCTCGACGACATCGACCGGTTCGACCCCCAGTTCTTCAATATCTCGCCCCGCGAGGCCGAGGTGGTCGACCCCCAGGAGCGGCTGTTCCTGGAATGCGTCTACGAGACGCTCCAGGACGCCGGGTACACCCGGGAGGCCCTGCGCGAGTACCGCTCGAACGGCGTCGACGGCAACGTCGGCCTGTTCGTGGGCGTGATGTACGACGAGTACCAGCTCTACGGGGTCGGCGGACCGGGGGCCGACAACCCCCAGGTGATCCCGGGCAACTCGGCCTCGATCGCCAACCGCGTCTCCTACTTCTGCGACTGGCACGGGCCGAGCGTCACGGTCAAGACGATGTGCTCGTCCTCGCTGACGGCACTCCACCTGGCCTGCCAGAGCCTGCGGGTCGGCGACTGCGAGGTGGCGGTCGCGGGCGGGGTCAACCTCTCCCTGCACCCCTTCAAGTACCTGCTGCTCGGCCAGACCGGGTTCGCGTCGAGCCGGGGCATGTGCGAGAGCTTCGGCAGCCAGGGCGACGGCTATGTCCCCGGCGAGTGCGTGGGCGCGGTACTGCTCAAGCCGCTCGACCGGGCCATCGCCGACAACGACCGCATCTACGGCGTCATCAAGTCCACCGCCGTCAACCACGGCGGCAAGACCAACGGCTACACGGTCCCCAACCCCAACGCCCAGGCCGCCACCATCGCCTCCGCCCTGGACCGGGCCGGCGTCGACGCCCGTACGGTCAGCTATGTCGAGGCGCACGGCACCGGCACCGAACTCGGGGACCCCATCGAGATCGCGGGTCTGACCAAGGCGTTCTCCCGGCACACCGACGACCGCCAGTTCTGCGCGATCGGCTCGGTGAAGAGCAATATCGGGCACTGCGAGAGCGCGGCGGGCATCTCCGCGCTGACCAAGGTCCTGCTCCAGCTCCAGCACCGCAAGCTGGTGCCCTCGCTCCACGCCGAGGTGCTCAACCCGCACATCGACTTCGCCGAGACACCCTTCCGGGTGCAGCGCGAGGCCGCCGACTGGCACCGGCCGACGATCACCACCGCCGACGGCGAGGAGCGGGAGTACCCGCGCATCGCGGGCATCTCCTCGTTCGGCGCGGGCGGCTCGAACGCCCATGTCATCGTCTCGGAGTACGTCCTGGCCGAGACGGCCGCCGCGGAGCCGGTGGCCGACCCGCTGTCGACCGTCGTGGTCGTGTCCGCGCGAACCGCCGACCAGCTGCGGGAGTCCGCCCAGCGGCTGCTCGACTGGGCGGAGGAGGAGCGGATCACCGACACCGACCTGCCCGACATCGCGTACACGCTCCAGGTGGGGCGTGAGCACATGGACGAGCGGCTGGCGTTCATCGCCGGATCGGTGCCGGAGTTCCTCGCCGGACTCCGCGCCCACCTCGGGAACGACAAGGCCGCCGGGGTGCACCGGGGCAAGGCCCAGCGCTCGACGTCCGCCGTCTCCTCGCTCTTCGACGACGAGGACCTGACCGGTGTCGTCGACGCCTGGCTGCGCAAGCGCAAGCTCGGCAAGCTCCTGGAGCTGTGGGTCAACGGGCTGAACCTCGACTGGCGCGGCTGCTACGCGACCCCGCTGCGCCGCGTCGCGCTGCCGACGTACCCCTTCGCGCGCAAGCGGTCCTGGATTCCGGGAAGCACCCGTCAGGAGAGCGCGGCGGAGCTTCCGCCCCGTGCGGAGACGGCGCCGGCCGCCGCACCGCAGCAGCTCACGGCGGCGGCACCCGTCCCGCTGAAGCCCGTCCCGGTGACGGCACCCGCCCCGGTGGCGGCGGAGGCACCGAAGGCCGGGGCGGCCGGTACCGCCGTGACATCGAAGCCGCGGGGGATCGGCCTCGCGCCCCTCGGCGGCACGGCGCAGGCCCCCGGGCGGCGTCCCGCGCCGTCCGTGACCCTCACCACCACGGAACCGGTCCCCGGGCGGACGCCCGAACGCGCCCCGACCCCGGCCCCGGCCCCGTCCCCGGCCCCACTTCCGGCCCCGGCCCCGCTCCCGGCGGTGGCCCCGGCGGCCCCGGTGACCCCGGTGGCCGGTCCGGACGAGGAGACCCTCGTCGCCGAGCTGACCGCGCTGCTCGCCGAGGCCCTGTATCTGGCCGAGGACGAGATCGACCCGGAGGCGAACTTCACCGACCTCGGCCTGGACTCGATCGTCGGCGTGGAGTGGATCAAGGCGATCAACAAGCGGTACGGGCTGGAGCTGGCGGCCACCAGGCTCTATGACACCCCCACCGTCACCGGACTCACCGCCCATCTGATGCCCCTGCTGCCCACCGCTCAGGAGCGGCCGCAGGCCCAGGCCGCGCCGGCTGCGGTGCCTGCGGTGGTGGTGGACGAGGCCCGTGAGGAGCCGGCCGCGGCGCCCGCCGCAACCGGACCGGCCCTCGACGAGGAGCAGGTACGGGCCGAACTCCTGACCAGCCTCGCCGAGGCCCTGTACCTGACCGAGGACGAGCTGGACCCGGACCGCAACTTCACCGACTTCGGGCTGGACTCGATCGTCGGCGTGGAGTGGGTCAAGGTGATCAACAAGCGGTACGGCATCACCCTCCAGGCCACCCGGCTCTACGACAACCCGTCCGTCCGGGAACTCGCCCTCCGGGTCGTCGAGGAGGTCGCGAGGACGGGCGGAGCCGGACAGCCCCGCGGGCTGACGGCCCCCGCCGCGGTGCCCGCCCAGGCCCCGGCGCCCGCTCCGGCACCTGTTCAGGCCCCGACGCCTGCTCCCGTGCCCGTGCCCGCGCCCGTTCAGGCTCCGGCACCCGCACCCGCACCCGCTCCCGTACCCGTACCCGTTCAGGCTCCGGCGCCGACCCGGTCCGCCGCCCCCGCCGACGCCATCGCGGTCGTCGGCATGGCCGGCAAGTACCCGCTCGCCGACGACCTGGACGAGTACTGGGAGAACCTGGCGAGCGGGCGTGACTGCGTCCGGGAGATCCCGGCGTCCCGGTGGGACGTCGCCCGGTACTACGACCCGCGGCCGAACCAGCCCGGCAAGGTCTACTGCAAGTGGATGGGGCTCCTCGACGACGTCGACGTCTTTGACCCGATGTTCTTCGGCATCCCGCCGGCCGAGGCCGAGGCGATGGACCCGCAGCAGCGGCTCTTCCTCCAGGAGGCCTACCACGCCTTCGAGGACGCGGGCTACGACGTCCAGCGGCTGAGCGGCCAGAAGTGCGGCGTCTACCTGGGCATCATGAGCAACGAGTACAGCGCGCTCCTGCGGGAGCAGGGCGGCGACGCCAGCTCGGCGACCAGCAACAGCAACGCCATCACGGCCGCCCGTATCGCCTACATCCTCAACCTCCGGGGCCCGGCGATAGCCCTCGACACGGCCTGCTCGTCCTCGCTGGTCGGCACCCACCTCGCGACCCAGGCGCTGCGCGGCGGCGAGATCGACATGGCGCTGGTGGGCGGCGTCACCCTCTATCTGACCCCGGAGTCCTACATCAGCATGTGCGGTGCGGGCATGCTGGCGCCGGACGGCAGGTGCAAGACCTTCGACAACGCCGCCGACGGGTTCGTCCCGGGCGAGGGCGTGGGGGCGCTCGTCCTCAAGCGGCTCGCGGACGCCGAGCGTGACGGGGACACCATCCACGGTGTCATCCGCGGCTCCGGCATCAACCAGGACGGGCGGACCAATGGCATCACCGCTCCGAACGCCGCCAGCCAGCGGGAACTCCAGCAGGACGTGTACGAGCGGTACGGCGTGGACCCCGGCTCCATCAGCTACGTCGAGACCCATGGCACGGGCACCAAGCTCGGCGACCCGATCGAACTGGAGGCGCTGGCCGCCGCGTACCGGGAGAAGACCGACAAGGTCGGCTACTGCGCGATCGGTTCGGTCAAGAGCAATGTGGGGCACACCTCGGCCGCCGCGGGCGTGGCCGCCGTCCAGAAGACGCTGCTCTGCATGAAGAACCGGCAGCTGGTGCCGACACTGCACTTCACCACCCCCAATGAGCACTTCGACTTCGAGAACTCGCCGTTCTATGTCAACACCGAGCTGGTGCCGTGGAAGGTGGGCGCCGGTGAGACCCGCCGCGCGGCCGTCAGCTCCTTCGGCTTCAGCGGCACCAACGCCCATCTGGTGCTGGAGGAGTACGACTCCGGCGACGAGGACACCGAGCCGTTGGCGACCGGCGGGACATCGGTCTTCGTCCTCTCGGCGAAGGGTGAGGAGCAGCTCCGGGCCGTCGCCGAGCGGATCAGGGACCATGTCGGGGCACATCCGTCGGTGGACCTGCGGAATCTGGCGTACTCGCTCCAGACCGGGCGTGAGGCGATGACCTGGCGGCTGGCCTTCGCCGCCGCGACGCGCGGGGAGTTCGTGGAGAAGGTGACGCGATACCTCGCCGGCGGTCCGGCGGACGGGCTGTTCACCGGACGGGTCAAGGCCCGCCGGGGCGCGGCCGGGGGCGCGGCGGGGGAGGAGCCCGCCGTTCCCGCGGACGGCTCCCTGACCACCGCGCGGGCGGAGGCGCTCGCGGACCGCTGGACGCGGGGCGTCGCGGTCGACTGGACCGCACTCCACCCGCGGGGCACACGGCGCCGGATACCGCTGCCCGCCTACCCCTTCGCACGGGAGCGCTACTGGCTCGGCCTGCCCGGGGAGACCCCCGCCGGCCCGCCCGCTGATGGGTCCGCCGCCGTACCCGGGGCCGATGACACGGCCGCGGCGAAGCCCGCGGTCGAGGCCCCGGCCGTGGCGCCCGCCGTTGCCGCCCCCGTGGTGAAGCCCGGCGCCACCGATGCGACATCGGGGACGAACGTCCTGCTCAAGCCCGTCTGGGACGCGGTGCCCCGGCCCGAACCGGTGGACACGGCCGGGCTGGGCGGCCGGATCGTCGTGATCGGCGCGACCGGGCCGTGGGAGCGGATCCACGCGGTCCTGCCCACCGCCGAGCGGTTCCCGGTCACCGCCGCCGACACCGTGGAGACGCTCACGGAGCGGCTCCTGGCCCTGGACGGACCGGTCGACCACCTCATCTGGGCCCCGGCCCCGGCAGGGCCCACGGCAGGAGTCGACGACGCACTGGTCGAGGCGCAGGAAGCCGGTCTCTACGCGTGCTTCCGTACGCTCAAGGCACTGCTGCGCACGGGCTACGGCAAGCGCCCGCTCGCGGTGACCGTCCTGACGGAGCGCAGCCAGCGGGTGCGGCGGGGCGAGCAGGTGGATCCGACCCACTCCGGTGTGCACGGCCTGATGGGCTCCGTGGCCAAGGAGTACCCCGGCTGGAACGTCCGCCTGATCGATCTGGACGGCGGGAGCGAACTGCCGCTGGGGGAGATCCTGGCCCTGCCCCCGGCCGAGCGCGGCACTGTCCGGGCGTACCGCAGGAACCGCTGGTACCAGCAGACACTCGTACCGCTGGGCGCCCCCCAGGAGTCCCCGGACCGTCCGGTGTACCGCCGAGGAGGCACCTATGTCGTGATCGGCGGGGCCGGCGGCATCGGGGAGGCATGGACGGAACACCTGATCCGCTCCTACGGTGCCCATGTCGTCTGGATCGGCAGGCGGCAGGAGGACGCCGCGATCCGCGGAAAGCTGCGAAGGCTGGCCGAGTTCGGCCCCGCTCCGAGCTATGTGCGGGCCGACGCCGCCGACCTGCGGTCGTTGCGGCAGGCCTACGAGGAGATCAAGCGGACTCATCCGGTCGTCCACGGTGTGGTCCACTCCGCGATCGTCCTGCTGGACCAGGGCATGGAGCGGATGGACGAGGAGCGCTTCCGGGCGGCCGTCACGGCCAAGATCGATGTCAGTGTGCGGATGGCTCAGGTGTTCGGGGAGGAGCCGCTGGACTTCATGGTGTTCTTCTCCTCCATGAACTCGTTCATGAAGGCGCCCGGACAGTCCAACTATGTGGCAGGTTCGGTATTTGAGGACTCGTTCGCTCAGTACCTGACAGGAAAAACTTCGTTCCCCACGAAGATCATGAACTGGGGTTACTGGGGTAGTGTCGGCGTCGTCGCCACCCCCGATCACCAAGAACGTATGAGTAGGGCGGGAGCGGGTTCGATCGCACCCGCTGACGGCATGTCCGCTCTCGACGTTCTTCTCGGCGGGGCATTCGACCAACTCGGCTTGGTCAAGGACATGGGGGGTAACGCGTAGATGTGGGGCATAACCCGCAAGGAGACGATCACTACGGCTCGGACGGGCGCCCCGGTGCAACTGGACCGGCTCTGCCGGGACATCGTGGCCGGTACGGACGTCCCCCTCGCCGTCGCTCCCGGTGACACGGACGCGGTCATCGACGAGGGCCTGCTCGGCAGGCTCCTGCTCGAACAGCTGCGCAGCGCCGGGATGTTCGCCGATGGAGGCCCTTCGGCCGACGAGACGATCGCCGGGCTCCCCGTCGGTGACGAGTTGCGCCGCTGGGCCGCGGAGTCGGTGCGCCAGCTCGTGGTCCGCGGTCATCTCCACGGTGACCCGGCCCGGTTGCGGCCGGACGGCACGGACACCGGACGTGATCCCTGGGCCGAGTGGCAGGAGCGGAGCGCCGGCTGGGCCGCCGACGCCGATCTGCGCGCGCAGGTCGTCCTGCTCGACGCGACGCTCCGGGCCCTGCCCCGGATCCTGACCGGCGCCGTTCCCGCCACCGATGTCCTCTTCCCCAACTCCTCACTGGAGCTGGTCGAGGGGATCTATCAGGGCAACCCGGTGACCGACCTCTTCAATGGTGTCCTCGCCGATACGGCCGCCGCGGTCGTGCGCTCCCTGGTGCGGAGCGACGAGCGGGCCCGGATCCGGATCCTGGAGATCGGCGCGGGCACGGGCGGCGGCAGCAGGAAGGTCCTCCAGCGGCTGGAGCCGTTCGCCTCGCGGATGGAGACCTACTGCTACACCGACCTGTCACGGTCCTTCCTCATGCACGCGGAGCAGGAGTACGGACCGGCGTACCCCTATCTGGACTACCGGCTGCTCGACATCGAGAGACCCCTGGTGGCGCAGGGTATCGAGCTGGGCAGTTTCGACCTCGTCCTGGCCACGAACGTCCTGCACGCCACCAGGGACATCCGCAGGACGCTGCGCAACGCCAAGGCGGCGCTCAAGGAGAACGGGGTCCTGCTCGCCAACGAGATATCGGCGAACTCGCTCTTCACCCATCTGACGTTCGGTCTGCTGACGGGGTGGTGGCTCTACGAGGACGCCGAGCTGCGCATCCCCGGCTGCCCCGGTCTCTCCCCCGACTCCTGGGCGGAGGTGCTGGAGGACGAGGGCTTCGACACCGTGTCGTTCCCGGCGGACGGCCTGCACGGCCTCGGGTACCAGATCGTCGCCGCGCAGAGCGACGGCCTGATCCGGCAGGAGGCCGAGGAGAGCGAGGAGACCCAGGGCGACGGCGGTGACCGGCGGGACGAGCGGGCCGCCGGAGCGGCCCGGCCCGCGCACCACGCCCCGGTCACCGGTGACGGCGCCGGGCACGGGGCCGCCGCCGACGCGCTGGAGCAGCACGTCGGGGATGTCGTCCTCGACCAGCTCGCCCAGGCGCTCAAGGTCGACCCGTCCCGGATCGACGCCGACGACGCCTTCATGGACTACGGAGTCGA
The DNA here is from genome assembly GCF_040299965.1 of Streptomyces sp. NPDC000594. NCBI lineage: Bacteria > Bacillati > Actinomycetota > Actinomycetes > Kitasatosporales > Streptomycetaceae > Streptomyces > Streptomyces sp. NPDC000594. The sequence goes on from NZ_JBEPCY010000001.1 coordinate 66,305, forward strand.
CTCCATCCTCGGCGTCCGGCTGATCCATGAGATCAATGAGCGGCTCGGCCTCGACCTGTCCACCACCGACCTGTTCGACCACCCCTCGGTCCGGCAGCTGACGGCGTACATCCTCGACGAGCACCGGGAGCGGGCCGCCGCCGCGCTGCCCTCCGCGCTGCCGGCCGCTCCGGTGGCCGCCGCGCCGCCCGTCGTGGACGCCACCGGTACGGTCCCGGACTCCTTCGGTACGGTCGCGGAATCCGCCGGTACGGTCGCGGAATCCGCCGGTACGGTCCTGGAATCCGCCGGTACGGTCGCGGACGCTCCCGTCACCACGGGCACCACCGCGCCGCCGTCCGCCCCGGACCGGGAACCCATCGCGATCGTCGGGATGAGCGGCAGGTACGGCGGCTCGCCGGGCGTCGACGACCTGTGGGAGCACCTGGTACGCGGGGACAACCTCGTCGAGAAGGTCACCCGGTGGAACCTGCCGGACCCGGCCCCGGACGCCCCCGAGTGCCGCCACGGCAGCTTCGTCGAGGACCACGACCGGTTCGACCCGGCGTTCTTCAACCTCTCCGGCGTCGAGGCCACCTATATGGACCCCCAGCAGCGGGTCTTCCTCGAAGAGGCATGGAAGGCGCTGGAGGACGCGGGCTACGCGGGCAAAGCCGCCCGGGGCAGACGCTGCGGGGTGTATGTCGGCTGTCAGGACAGCGGGTACGCCGCGCTCTTCGGCGACGAGGTACCGGCACCCGCCATGTGGGGCAACACCCTCTCGGCGCTGCCCGCGCGCATCTCGTACCACCTCGATCTCCAGGGCCCGGCGGTCGCCGTCGACACCGCGTGTTCCAGCTCGCTGGTCGCCATCCACCTGGCCTGCCAGGGACTCTGGGGCGGCGAGACCGAGATGGCGCTCGCGGGCGGCGTCTCCATCCAGTGCACCCCGCAGTTCTACCGGCTCGCGGGCCGGGCCGGGATGCTCTCCCCGACCGGCCGCTGCCACACCTTCGACGACCGCGCCGACGGGTTCGTCCCCGGCGAGGGCGTCGGAGTGGTCGTCCTCAAGCGGCTCGCCGACGCCCTCGCGGACGGGGACCACATCCACGGCGTCATCAGCGGCTCCGGGATCAACCAGGACGGCGCGTCCAACGGCATCACCGCACCGAGCGCCAAGTCCCAGGAGCGCCTGGAGACCTCCGTCTACGACAGGTTCGGGATCGCCCCCGAGGGCATCCAGCTGGTCGAGGCGCACGGCACCGGCACCGAGCTGGGCGACCCCATCGAGTACCACGCGCTGAAGCGGGCCTTCCGCCGCTACACCGACCGGCGGGAGTTCTGCGCGCTGGGCTCCATCAAGTCCAATCTCGGGCACACCACCACCGCCGCGGGCGTCGCCGGGGTCATCAAGATCCTGCTCTCCCTGCGGCACCGGCGCATTCCGCCGTCGATCAACTTCGCGGTGGGCAACTCCCACATCGACTTCACCGACAGCCCCTTCTACATCAACACCGAGGACCGCCCCTGGGAGGCGGGCGCGGACGGGAAGCGCCGCGCCGCCGTCAGCTCGTTCGGTGTCAGCGGCACCAACGCCCATATGGTGATCGAGGAGGCACCGCACCGGGCCCGGCGCGCGAGCGCCTCCCCGGTCCACCTCGTCACCCTGTCGGCGGACAGCGCGGAACAACTGCGGGAGCAGGCCGAACGGCTGGCCGCGCACGCCGTGGCCCACCCCGGGCTCGACCTGGGCGATGTCAGCTTCACCCTGCTGCTCGGGCGCCGGCACCTGGCGCACCGCCTGGCCTGCGTCGCACACGGCCAGGACGACCTCGTCCGCGCACTGCGGCAGTGGCTGGCCACCGGAACGGGTCCGCGGATCCACACCGGCGGACCCGCCGGGCGCGGACCGGGCGAGCGGGCCTCACTGAAGGGCTACGGCAACGACTGTGTCCGCCGCTCGGTCGCGGCCGGTCCCGAGTCCCGCACCGAGCTGCTGTCGACGGTCGCGGACCTCTACACACAGGGGTACGCGCTCGACTACGCCGGGCTGTTCGCCGGGGAGCGGCCCCTGCGCGTACCGCTGCCGACCTACCCGTTCGCGCGTGACCGCTACTGGGTGCCCGAGGCGCGGCGGCCGGCGGTGACGGGACCGGCGCCCTCGGCGCCGCACCCGCTGCTGCACACCAACACCTCGACCTTCCGCTCGCAGCGGTACGAGTCCACGTTCACCGGCCGGGAGTACTTCCTCACCGACCATGTGGTCAAGGGACAGCGGGTCCTGCCGGGCGTCGCCTGCCTGGAGATGGCCGGGGCCGCCGCCGCACTGGCCGACCCGGACCGGAACCCGCCGGGGATCACGCTGCGCCATGTCGTCTGGGCGCGCCCCGTGACCGTCGGCGGGAGTCCGGTGACGCTCACCACGGCGCTCACCCCCGGCGACCGGGACGAGAGCGACTTCGTGATCACCGGCGCGGACGCGGCGGTCCACAGCCGGGGACAGGTGATCCACCGGCCCGGCGCCCCGTCCGTGCTCGACATCGAGCGGATCAGGGCCGCGTGCGACCGTGCCGAACTCGACGCCGGGCAGCTGTACCCGCTGTACGAGGCCATCGGTTTTGCGTACGGGCCCGCGCACCGCGGTGTCGAGCGCCTGTACATCGGCCGGGACGAGGTCCTGGTGCGTCTCGCACTGCCGGACGCGGTGCGGGACACCCTGGACACGTTTGTGCTCCACCCCAGCCTGCTCGACTCGATGCTCCAGGGTTCCCTGGGCATGGGGGCGGCGTCCGCGCCGGAGTCCGCCCTGGATGTCTCGGGGATGAAGCCCTCGCTGCCGTTCGCCCTGGACGAGCTGGAGATCCTCGGTCCGTGCACCGAGGGCATGTGGGCGTGGATCCGCTACAGCGCGGGCACCGCGAAGGACGGCAAGGTCTTCAAGCTCGACATCGACCTCTGCGACGACCGGGGCACGGCACGGGCCCGGGTGAAGGGCATCTCCTACCGGGTCCTGGACGAGGAGCCCGGCGACACCTGTCTCACCTTCCTGCCCGTCTGGGAGAGGGCGGCACGGACCGCCGCCGGACCGGAGTCCTCGCGGCATGTCCTGTTCCTGTGCGACCTGCCCGGACCGGCCGACGCGTTCGAGGCCCGGTACCCGTCCACCGAGGTGGTACGCCTGACCTCCACGGCGGCCGGGCCGGCCGAGCGGTTCACCGAGCAGGTCCTCGTGGCGCTGGAGCAGCTCCGGAACCTCCTGCCGGGCACGGCGCGGCAGCCCGTACGGGTGCAGCTCGTCGTCCCGGAGCACGGTGACCCGGCCCTGGCGCTGGGCCTGCTCGGACTGCTGAAATCCGCACGGGCCGAGGACCCCGCCCTGCGGGTCCAGGCCGTGCTCGTCGACGCGGACGACAGCCCGGAACGCCTGGTCTCCCAGGTGGCCGAGGCCGGCCGGTACCCGGAGGGCGACTGCGTCCGCTTCCGGGACGGCGAGGTCGAGGCACTGACCTGGGCCGAGCACACGGCACCACCGGAGCAGCGCATCCCGTGGAAGAACGGCGGCGTCTACCTGGTCACGGGCGGGCTCGGCGGCATCGGTACGCTCGTCGCCGCCGACATGGCCGCCGGGGCCGGGAAGGTCACCGTCGTCCTGGCGGGCCGCTCACCGCTCGGCCCCGAGCAGGACACGCTCATCGCCCGGTGGCGCGCCCAGGGCGCGGACATCCGGCACGCCCGTGTCGACGTCGGCGATGCTGCGGCGGTCAGGGCCCTGGTCGACGGGATCGTCCGGGACCACGGAACCCTGGACGGCGTCGTCCACGCCGCCGGGGTCGTCCGGGACAGCTTCCTCGGACGCAAGACGCCGCAGGAGTGCCGTGAGGTGCTCGCGCCGAAGGTGGCGGGTGTGGTGAACCTGGACGAGGCCACCCAGGCCCTGCCGCTGGACTTCTTCGTCATGTTCTCGGCCGCCGCCGGGGTCTTCGGCAACACCGGACAGGCCGACTACGCCGCGGCCAACGCCTTCCTCGACGCCTATGCGCACCACCGGCGCGGCCTCGTGGAGCGGGGCCTGCGCTCCGGCGCCAGCGTGTCCGTCGACTGGCCGCTCTGGGCCGACGGCGGAATGCGGGTCGACCGGCGCACCGAGGCGGTGATGCGGGAGCGGCTGGGCATGGCGCCCATGCCCGCCGGGACGGGGATCCAGGCGCTCCACGCGGCCCTCGGTTCGGCCCACACCCAGGTCCTGGTGATCGCGGGCGACGCCACCAGGATCAGGCGTACGGTGCTGCGCGAGGAACCGCGCCCGGAGCGGGCCCCCGCGCTCCCGGCGGCGTCGACGGCGGACCGGCCGCAGGCCGTCACCGGCCGTACCACCACGGGCGACGGGGCGACGGGCAACGAGGCCACCGGCGGCGGGGCGACGGGCAACGAGGCCGTTCACGCCCGGGCCGTCCAGTATCTGCGGACCGTCATCTCGGAGGCCATCCAGGTCCCGGCACACCGCCTCGACCCCACCGCGCCCTTCGAACGCTATGGCATCGACTCGGTGCTGGCGCTGACCATCACCGACCGGCTGGAGGCCGACTTCGGCTCGCTCTCCAAGACACTGCTCTTCGAGCACCAGTGCGTCCATGACCTCGCCCGGTACTTCCTGGGCGCCCACGCCGACGCGCTGGAGCCGGTCCTGGGCATCGGTGCCGCACCGGAGCAGCCGCCCGCGCGGAAGCCCGCCGGCTCCGAGCCCTCCGTACGAGCGGTCGAGCCCTCCGTACGAGCGGCTGAACCCCTCGTACAGGCAGCCGACACCGCCGTCCGAGCGGCTGAACCCCTCGTACGACCGACCGAGGCCGAGGCCCCCGTGCCGTCGGCCGGACCCCGCGACGACGAGTCGATCGCGGTCGTCGGTCTCGCGGGCCGCTACCCCGGGGCGGCGGATCTGGAGGAGCTGTGGGAGAACCTGGTCACCGCCCGTGACTGCGTCACCCAGGTGCCCGCGGACCGCTGGGGCGCCGCGCCGATCACCGGCGAGCCGGGCGACCTTCCCCCGTGGGGCGGTTTCCTCGACTCCGTCGCCGACTTCGACGCGCTGCTGTTCCATGTCGCGCCCAGCGAGGCGTCGATCATGGACCCGCAGACCCGGCTGTTCCTCGAATGCGTGTGGACCCTGCTGGAAAGCTCCGGGTACACCCGGGAGAAGCTGCGGACCCGGCACGCCGGCCGGGTCGGTGTCTACGTCGGCACCATGTACCAGCAGTACCAGCTGCTGGAGTCCGACGCCGTGCACGAGTCCATCACCTCCGTGGTCTCCGCCGGCTCCGTCGCCAACCGGGTCTCGCACTTCTTCGACCTGCGCGGGCCGAGCATGGCGGTCGACACCACCTGCTCCTCCTCGCTGGTGGCCATCCACATGGCCTGCGAGGAACTGCGCCGGGGCGGCAGCGAACTGATGATCGTCGGAGGGGTCAACCTCTCGCTCCACCCCAAGAAGTACCAGGGGCTGCGGATGACGGGGCTGATGGGCAGCGGCCCGGACAGCAGGGCGTTCCTCGACGGCGACGGGTTCGTGCCGGCCGAAGGCGTCGGCGCGGTCCTGCTCAAGCCCCTGTCCCGGGCGGTCGCCGACGGCGACGAGATCCTGGCGGTGATCAGGTCGAGCGCGGTCAACCACAAGGGCCGGACGAACGGCCCCATGGTGCCCAGCGTCGAGCAGCAGGAAGAGCTGGTGGAGGAGAACCTGCGCAGGGCGGGGGTCCACCCGCGCACCGTCAGCTATGCCGAGGCGTCCGCCAACGGCTCCCAGCTGGGTGACGCCATCGAGTTCGCCGCGCTCAGGAACGTCTTCGCCCGGCACACGCCGGACGAGGGCTTCTGCGCCCTGGGTACGGTCAAGTCCACGCTCGGCAACCTCGAAGCGGCCTCGGGCGTCGCCCAGCTCAGCAAGGTCGCCCTCCAGATGCGGCACGGCCGGCTCGTCCCGCCGCTGCTGCGCGGCGGGATCAACCCGGGAATCCAGCTCGGCGGGACCGCCTTCTACCTGCCGGAGCAGGCCGCACGGTGGGACCGTCCCGTGGCCGAGATCGACGGAGTACGACGGGAGTACCCGAGGCGCGCGACCATCAGCGCCTTCGGGGCGGGCGGGACCAACGCACACCTCGTCGTCGAGGAGTACCTCCCCGCATCCGGCGGGCGGGCACCCGCCGACGAGGTGCCGGAGCCGAGGATCGTGGTCCTCTCGGCCCGCACCGCGGACCGGCTGCGGGTCCATGCCCGCCGGGTGCTGGAGTACGTCCGGACCCGTGAGGAGGTGTCCGTCGCCGATCTCGCGTACACGCTCCAGAGCGGACGGGAGGCCATGGAACACCGGCTGGCCCTGGTCGCCGAGGACATCAAGCAACTCGCCGCGGGTCTGGAGCACTTCCTGACGGAGGAGGGGACGGACACCGCCCCGGTGCCGCTCTTCACCGGCGACACCCGGCGCGACGGCGCGGACCTCGGCGCGCTGCTCACCGGCTCGGCCGGTGAGGCACTCGTCCGGCAGCTCATCGCCGAGAACCGGCCCGAGGACCTCGCCCTGTTCTGGGCCCGGGGAGGCACCGTGCCCTGGGACCGCGTCCACGGCGCGGGCCGGATCCTCCCGGCGCTGCCCGGCTACCCCTTCGACCGGAAACGGCACTGGGTCACCCCGGGCCGGCCGGACGCCGCCACCGCCGTGGCGCCGTCTGCGGAGCCCGGGGAGCTTGGGGAGCCGACGGGTCTTGCGGACGCCCCCCGACCGGCCCCGCGACCGGCCCCGAGCCCCGCACCGGACGGCATCGCGGCCGCCGTCGCGGATCTGCTCGGACTGCCCGTGGCGGAACTCGACCTCGACACACCGCTGGAGGACCTCGGCCTCAGCTCCATCCTGGCGACCCAGCTGCTCCAGCGCGTCCAGCGGTTCGCCCCCGGGGCGGGGCTGCGGGAGCTGACCGACTGCCGGACCACCCGGGAGCTGGTGCGCCGGTTCGGGGCCACGTCCCGACCGGACTCCCCGGACTCCCCGGACTCCGGCAAGGACGCCGCCCAGGACTCAGCCCAGGACTCAGCCCATGAGGCCGCCGAGGACTCCGCTCAGGACCCTGCTCAGGGCCCTGAACAGGACTCCGCTCAGCGCTCCGCCCGGGACTCCGGTGAGAGTGAGGGCGGACCGGTGGAGATGCCGGAGGTCGTGCACCTCAACGGCAGCAGCCGGGGCAGGCCGGTCTTCTGGTTCCACGGCGGGCTCGGCGGCGTCGAGATGTACGGCGCCCTCGCCGACAGCGTCGAGCGGCCCTTCTACGGCATCCAGGCCAAGGGGTGGATGACCGACAGCGAGCCGCTGACCGGCATTGTCGCGATGGCGGCCCACTACGCCGCCCTCATCCGGGCCGTCCAGCCGGAGGGCCCGTACGACCTGGGCGGATACTCGCTCGGCGGCCTGCTCGCCTATGAGGTCGCACGGCAGTTGCAGGAAGCCGAGTGCGTCGTCGAGACGATCACCATGCTGGACGCGATGTACGCCGACGAGGTGAAGGCCAGGACCATGTCCCGCAAGGACATGGTGCTCCAGCAGGTGAACGCGCTGTTGCAGGCCGGGGCCAGGCCCACGGGCCCCGACGCGCCCAAGGCCTTCATCGCGAGCTACGAGGTGGATCTGGGCGGCGACGCCGACAAGCTCCTGGACGAGCTGCTTCCGCTCGCCCGGGAGCGGGGGCTGGTCGGCGGGACGGCGGCGGTGCGCGCACTGATCGAGCGCAACAACCGCGTCCTGGAGGCCTATCAGGTCCTGGCGTACGAGGTACTGCCGCTGCCCCGCCCCGAGTCGGTGACCTGCTTCTACTTCCGCAACGGCAGTGGTCTCTTCTACGGTGATCTGGAACCGGTGCTGTCGACGCAGGACGACGCCAAGGCGCTGGACCATGTCGTGTACTGGGGCGAATGGGAGCGGCGCATCCCCGACTTCCACCGGACCGATGTCGACTCGTCGAACCACTTCGTGATGCTCAGCGACGAGCCTTCGCTGGCCGCCCTTCGCGCCTTCTGCAAGGTGTTCTATTCCAGTGACCGGGAGAGGACCCGGATCACCAATGCCAAGAAGTGGGTGGGCCGCCGCCGTGGCAAGCGGCCGGCCCCGGCCCAGGCGTGACCCCGGTGAACACGCACGCACACCACGAAGGTGGCGAGGAGAGAGAGGGCTTGTCGTGAAGACGTACGTATTCCCCGGTCAAGGATCACAGAAGAAGACGATGGGAGGCGGCCTGTTCGACGAGTTCGACTCGCTCACCCAGGAGGCCGACGCGATCCTGGGCTACTCCATCAAGGAGCTGTGCCTGGAGGACCCGGACAACCGGCTGAACCGGACCGAGTTCACCCAGCCCGCGCTCTACGTCGTCAACGCGCTGTCGTACTACAAGAAGCTCCAGGAGTCGGAGCGGCCCGACTTCCTCGCCGGGCACAGCCTCGGCGAGTTCAACGCCCTGCTGGCGGCCGAGTGCTTCAGCTTCGGGACCGGGCTGCGGCTGGTGCGCAAGCGGGGCGAGCTGATGGCCCAGGCGCAGCAGGGCGCGATGGCGGCCGTGCTCAACGCGTCGGAGCAGGAGATCCGTACCATCCTGGAGGAGAACGGCCTCACCTCGATCGACCTGGCGAACTTCAACTCCGCCTCCCAGATCGTGATTTCGGGGCCGCCGGAGGACATCAAGGCGGCCAAGCCGCTCTTCGAGTCCGGGAAGCATCTGTTCGCCCCGTTGAACACCAGTGGTGCCTTCCACTCCCGGTACATGGAGCCGGCCCGCCGGGAGTTCTCCCGCTTCCTGGAGGGGGTGACCTTCTCGCCGCCGAAGGTTCCGGTCATCTCGAATGTGACCGCCCGCCCCTATGAGGACCACCGGGCCAAGGAGTTGCTGGCCGAGCAACTGACCAGCACGGTGCGTTGGTCGGACAGTGTGCAGCACCTTCTCGGGATGGGCGAGATGGTGTTCGAGGAACTGGGACACGGCAATGTCCTGACCAAGCTGATCAACAAGATCCGCCGGGAGTCGCCGGAGCCGCCGCGGCCCGGCCCTGTCACCGTCCAACAGCCCCTGTCCGCACAGGAGACGGTGCGGCTGTGGAACGAACGTCATCCCGTCGGGACCCGTGTCCGATCCACGATCGGTGAATATCAGGACCTGGAGACCGCCACCCCGGCCACCGTGCTTTTCGGCCACCGGGCAGCGGTGTACATGGTCGGTTATCGCGGCTACTTTGACCTTACCGAGATCGAGTCGGGCAACTGATGTTGCAGGCCAGGAGGGTTGACAGCAGGCGCACGAGCCGCTGTCGGCCAGGGGAAGGAATCTCATGATGCCCGTGGGCATTGAGGCCATGAACGTCTTCGCGGGTACGAGCTACGTGGACGTCGGAAGGCTGGCGGTCCACCGCGGACTCGACACCGCCCGGTTCGAGAACCTCCTGATGAAGGAGAAGACCGTCGCACTGCCGGACGAGGATCCGGTGACCTTCGGGGTCAATGCGGCGAAGCCGATCATCGACGCGCTCAGTGAGGAGGAGCGCGACCGGATCGAGATGGTGATCACTGCCACGGAGTCGGCCTTCGACTTCGGCAAGTCGATGAGTACCTACTTCCACAGCCTGCTCGGGCTGGGGAGGAACTGCCGTCTCTTCGAGATCAAGGTCGCCTGCTACTCGGGTGTGGCCGCGTTGCAGACCGCGGTGAACTTTGTGCTGTCGCAGACCTCGCCCGGTGCGAAGGCACTGGTGATCGCCACGGACCTCACACGGTTCATGGTGGCCGAGGGCGGTGACGCCCTCTCCGAGGACTGGTCCTTCGCCGAGCCCAGCGGCGGGGCCGGCGCGGTCGCCATGCTGGTCAGCGACAACCCGAAGATCTTCCAGATCGACGTCGGCGCGAGCGGGTACTACGGCCATGAGGTGATGGACACCTGCAGGCCGCTGCCCGACAGCGAGGCGGGCAACGCCGAGATGTCGCTCCTGTCCTATCTCGACTGCTGCGAGAACGCCTTCCTGGAGTACCAGCGGCGCGTGGGCGATGTGGACTTCGTCGACACCTTCGGCTACCTGGCCTTCCACACGCCCTTCGGCGGGATGGTCAAGGGCGCCCACCGCAACCTGATGCGCAAGCTGAACAAGGCGCGCCCCGCGGCCATCGAGGAGGACTTCAACCGCCGCATGGGACCGGGCCTGACGTACTGCCGGCGGGTCGGCAACATCATGGGGGCGACCACGATGCTCTCGCTGGCGAGCACCATCGACAACGCGGATCTGTCCGGCGGCGCCCACCGCGTGGGGTGCTTCTCCTACGGCTCCGGCTGCTGCTCGGAGTTCTTCAGCGGAGTCGTGCGGCCGGAGAGCCAGCAGCATCTGCGCGGGATGGGCATCGCGGCCTCCCTGGACGACCGGTACGAGCTGGACATGGCGCAGTACGACCTGCTCCTCAAGAACAACGACGCGGTCAGGTTCGGCACCCGTAATGTCGAACTCGCGGGCTCCACCGTCCCCGAGGCCCGGTCCTCGCTCAGCCGTGAGCGGCTGTTCCTGAAGCGGATCAACGAGTTCCACCGGGAGTACGAGTGGATCTCCTGACCGGCGTCGCGTTCCGGACCGTCGAGGTCCGGTTCGAGAACGAGATCTGCTTCCTGCGGATCAACCGGCCCGAGGCCGAGAACCGGATCAGCAGCCTTCTGGTCGAGGAGTGCACCAGGGTCGTCGAGTTCTGCGAGCTCCACGCCAAGGTGCTCGTACTCGAAGGCCTGCCCGACTTCTTCTGCACGGGTGCCGACTTCCAGGAGATCAGCTCCGCGCCGCAGGGTGAGGGCTACCAGCGCTCGCACGCCGAGGCGCTGTACGACCTCTGGCTGTCGATCGCCCGCGGCTCGTTCGTCTCCGTGGCGCATGTCCGGGGCAGGGTCAACGCCGGAGGGGTGGGCTTCGTCGCCGCCTGCGATGTCGTCCTCTGCGAGGAGAAGACGGTCTTCAGCCTGTCGGAGCTGTTGTTCGGCCTGATGCCCGCGTGTGTGATGCCCTTCCTCATCAGGAGGACCGGCTTCTCCAGGGCCAACTATCTGACCCTGATGACCCAGCCGGTCACCGCGCGGCAGGCCCTCGACTGGCAGCTGGTGGACGCCTGCGAGGAGAACAGCGCCAATCTGCTCCGCCGGCATCTGCTGCGGCTGCGCTATCTGCCGAAGACCGGTGTCGCGCGCTACAAGAAGTACCTCGGAGAGCTCGACGACACGCTGGTCGCGTCCCGGGAGAAGGCGATCGAGGGGAACCGTGAGGTCTTCTCCGACCAGGAGAACCTGGCCAAGATCGCGCGCTATGTCCGCACGGGACAGTTCCCCTGGGAGGAGGATTAGCACATGCGGGACGATCCGGTGGGCTACACCAAGATCGGAGACTGCGTGGTGCAGATCACCATGCAGGACAGGGAGCACAAGAACACCTTCTCCGGCCGGCTCATCAACGGCCTGAGCGAGGCGTTCGAGCGGGTGTCGGCGGACGGCCGGTGCAAGGCCGTCGTCCTCACCGGCTACGACAACTACTTCGCCAGCGGCGGCACCAAGGAGAGCCTGCTCCAGATCCAGGACCGGCAGATCAGCTTCACCGACTCCAATATCTACGGGCTGGCCCTGGACTGCCCCGTCCCGGTGATCTCCGCGATGCAGGGCCATGGCATCGGCGGTGGCTTCGCCATGGGGCTCTTCGCCGACTTCGTCGTCCTCAGCCAGGAGAGCGTCTACACGACGAACTTCATGCAGTACGGGTTCACCCCCGGCATGGGGGCGACGCTGATCCTGCCCAGGAAGCTCGGCTTCAGCCTGGGCCACGACATGCTGCTCTCCGCGCGGACCTTCTACGGTCGCGATCTGAAGGAGCGGGGGGTTCCCTTCCCCGTCCTGCGGCGCGCCGAGGTCCTGCCCTACGCCCTGGAGCTGGCGGAGAACCTCGCGGAGAAGCCGCGGGTGTCCCTCATCACCCTCAAGGACCACCTCGTGTCGGACCTGCGGGCCGAACTCCCCTCGTACATCGAGCGCGAGGTGGCGATGCACGACAAGACCTTCCATCAGCCCGAGGTTCGCGACCTCATCCAATCCCGGTACCTAGGCGGTTGACGACATGTCCATCCAAGAAGTGCTCGACCTGATCGTGAAGAACACCCGCGAGGTGATGCCCGAACTCGACGGCCACACCTTTGTGGCCACCGACTCGCTGCGGGACCTGGGAGCCAACTCCATGGACCGGGCCGAGATCATCATGATGACGCTGGAGGCGTTGTCGGTGACCCTCCCGCTGGTCGAGCTGGCGGGCGCGAACAACATAGGTGAACTGGCGCAGCTCATCCATGACAAGTCGACTTCCTGACCGGTGCGATGTGGTGATCACCGGCCTCGGGGTCACCACCGCGGTGGGTCAGGGCAAGGACGACTTCACCGCCGCGCTCTTCGAAGGCCGCCATGCCTTCGCCCCGATGCGCAGACCGGGGCGGTCGCTGCCGGACGAGGTGGCGGCCCGCTTTCTGGGTGCCGAGATCGCGGAGCTGTCCGTCCCCGAGGAGTTTCCCGCCCGGGTGCTGCGGACCGCTTCGCTGTCCGCCCGCGTCGCCCTGGCGACGTTGTCCGAGGCCTGGCACGAGGCGGGTCTCGACGAGGCCGATCCGACCCGGATCGGCCTCGTCGTCGGGGGCTCCAATGTCCAGCAGCGGGAGCTGATACAGGCACACAGCCGGCACGTCGACCACCCGGAGTTCGTACGCCCCAGCTACGGTCTCACCTTCATGGACAGCGATCTGTGCGGGCTGTGCACCGAGCTGTTCCCCATCCGCAGCTTCGCCCACACCCTGGGCGGGGCCTCGGCCAGCGGCCAGCTCGCCGTTCTCCAGGCCGTACGGGCCGTGCGGTCGGGCCAGGTCGATGTGTGCATCGCCCTGGGGGCGCTGATGGACCTCTCGTACTGGGAGTTCCTGGCGTTCCGGGCCATGGGCGCCATGGGGTCCCAGCGCTTCGCCGACGACCCCGGCGCGGCGTGCCGGCCGTTCGACCGGCAGCGGGACGGGTTCCTCTACGGGGAGGCCTGCGGCGCGGTCGTCGTCGAGCGGGAGGGCGCCCGCCGCCACCCCGAGCCCTACGCCCGGGTGCTCGGCACGGCCACCGCCGTGGACGGCAACCGGAACCCCGATCCCTCGCTGGCGGGGGAGGTCAGTGTCATCCGGGGAGCGCTGGCGGAGGCCGGGCTGACGGCGGACGACATCGACTACGTCAATCCCCACGGGACCGGCTCGGTCCTCGGTGACGACACCGAGCTGCGCGCCCTCGCCGAGTGCGGTCTGGGCCATGCGCGGATCAACGCGACCAAGTCGATCACCGGGCATGGACTGACCGCCGCCGGCGCGGTGGAGATCGTGGCGACGCTGCTCCAGATGCGGGAGCGGCGGCTGCACCCCACCCGCAATCTGGAGGACCCGGTGGACCCCTCGTTCGGCTGGGTGCGGGAGAAGGCGCTGCCGTACGACGTCGGGACGGCCATCAGCCTCAGTATGGGGTTCGGCGGCCTGAGCTCGGCGATCTGCCTGAGGAAGTGGCGATGAGCAGGCCCGTTGTCTTCATGTACTCGGGGCAGGGGTCCCAGTACTTCCATATGACGCGTGAGCTCTACCAGCACCATGAGCGCTACCGGGTCTGGCTGGACCACTGCGACGAGATCGCCTCGCCCCTCCTCGGGAAGTCGCTCCTTGACACGGTCTTCGACCCCCGCCGGGAGCGGAGCGACCCGTTCGACTCCCTGGCGGACTCCAGTGCGGCACTGATCTGCGTCGAGTACAGCCTGACGCGTGTCGTCCAGGAGCTCGGCCACGCATGCGACCTCCTCCTCGGCTACAGCCTGGGGGAGATCACCGCGGCCGTGGTCGCGGAGGCACTGCCGCTGGAGGACGGCATCGCCTTCGCGGTGGAGTTCGCGCGGCTGCTGGAACAGCGGACCCCGCGCTCCGGCATGCTGGCCGTGGTCGGCCCGTCGGAACTCCTGCGGACGCACGCGTCGCTGTTCACGGAGTGCTGGGTGACGGGCCGCAACTTCGAGGGGAACTTCGTCGTGAGCGGGCGGGCCGCCGACATCGACGCCCTCGAACGCGCACTGGAGTCGGAGTCGGTCCTGTGCCAGCGGCTGCCCGTCGACTACGGCGTGCACACCGAGCTGATCGACCCCGTCGAGGAGCAGGCCCGGCGCCTCATGGACTCCCTGGACTTCGCACCGCCGCAGATCCCGGTGATCTCGTCCACCAGGGCCGACCGGGTCGACACGGTGTCGCCCGATGCCCTCTGGGCGGCCGTACGACAGCCCGTCGAGTTCTCCCGCACCATCGAGAAGCTGACCGCCCAGGGCGGCGCGACCTTCGTCGACCTCGGCCCCAGCGCCACCCTGGCCACCTTTGTGAAGTACCTCAGCGGACCGGACGACGGCTCCACCCAGGTGAGCGCCGTCAACCGGTTCGGCAACGACGTGAAGTCGATGAGCGACTTCCAGGCGTTCATGGCAGCGCTGTGACGCCCCCCACCACACGTTCGGCATGGATTTCCGATGTCGACAGAGCTTGATTGAGGAGTTGTGCCGATGAGCGACAGCAGCCCGATGCCGAGCGAAGCCGAGCAAGAGGCCTTCGAGCAGAACCCGCACCTGATGTACAGCGCGCTGCGGGCGAACGCCCCGGTCACCAAGGTGACCGCGCCGGGCGGGCTCGGTGTGTGGATGGTGACCCGCTACGAGGACGCCCGCCCCGCCCTGAGCAGCGCCAAACTGTCCAAGAACGTCGAGGTCGGACAGAAGGTGATCGAGCAGAACACCGACAGCGAGGAAGTGCGGCTGATGTTCGCCACCCAGCTGTCGGCGCACATGCTCAACTCCGACCCGCCGGACCACACCCGGCTGCGCAAGCTGATCAACAAGGTGTTCACCCCGCGTGCCGTGGAACGGCTCCGCCCCCGGATCGAGGAGGTCACGACGGAGCTGCTCGACGCGATGGAGCGCGCGGGCCGGGTGGACCTGATGACCGCCTTCGCGGCCCCGCTGCCGATCGCGGTGATCTGCGAACTCCTCGGTGTCCCGCTGCTCGACCAGGAGAAGTTCGGCGGCTGGATCACCGCGCAGCTCTCCGGTGACCCGGAGCGGCTCGCCGAGGCCGTGCCCGCCCTGCTGACGTACCTCAACGAGCTGGTCGAGAGCAAGCGTGCCAACCCCTCCGAGGACCTGCTCACCGACCTGGTGCACGCCAGCGACGGGGACGACAAGCTCAACGCCCAAGAGCTGGTGTCGATGGCCTTCCTGCTGCTGGTCGCGGGCCACGAGACGACCGTGAACCTCATCGGCAACGGTGTGCTCGCACTGCTCCGCCACCCGGAGCAGCTCGCCGCGCTGCGCGCCGACCGCTCGCTGCTGCCCGGGGCCATCGAGGAGTTCCTGCGGTACGAGGGCCCGGTGAACACCGCCTCGATGCGGTTCACCACCGAGCCGGTCGAGCTGGGCGGGGTCGTCATCCCGGAGAACCAGCTCGTGGTGGTCGCCATCGCCTCGGCCAACCGGGACGAGGACCAGTTCCCCGACGCCGACAAGCTGGACATCACCCGGGAGACCGGCGGTCAGCTGGCCTTCGGCCATGGCATCCACTACTGCGTGGGCGCCCCGCTGGCCCGGCTGGAGGCCGAGATCGCCTTCGGCCGTCTGCTCGACCGGTTCCCCGACATCCAGCTGGACGTCGACGACGAGGACGTCCGCTGGAAGCCCGGCACGGTCCTGCGGGCGCTGAAGGCCCTGCCGGTACGGGTCGGCACGCGGTAGGCGGGACGGAGCGGAGCCGCCGGCCGCGCGCGCGAGCGCGGGGCCGGCGGCTCGGCCGGAGTCCGGCTGTCAGCCGACGCGGTACTTGGTCACGACCTCTTCGAGCTGCTGAACCAGCCCGTTGAGCGAGGGGGCGGCCAGGATCTCGTCGCGCAGCGCGGTGGCGCGCTCCAGGAACCGGGGCTCGGTCAGCAGACGGCTGACGCTCTCCTTGATGTTCTGCCCGGTCGCCTCCGTGGTGTGGATCGCGAGTCCGGCCCCCTGCTCGGCCAGCTTGCGGGCCAGCATCGGCTGGTCGAAGTGGTAGTGCAGGGACAGCTGCGGCACAGGGTGGCGCGCGGTGGTCGCGAGGGTCGCGGCACCCGCGTGGTGGATCACGGCCGAGCAGGTGGGAACGATGGCATGCCAAGGAACGAAGGGAACGAGACGGACATTGTCCGGGACCGTTCCCAGCTTCTCCTGCTCGCGCTCGGCGATGGTCGCGACCAGCTCGATGTCCAGTTCGGCCAGCGATTCGAGGATCTCGCTCAGCGGTATGTTGTAGCCGTTGAACACCTCGGTCGCGGTCAGCCCCAGGGTCATGCCGACCCGCGGGCGCTCCGGAGCCCTCTTCAGCCAGTCCGGCACCACGGCCGGGCCGCCGTACCCGATGAACTGCGTCTGTACGACCTCGCGGTCGGTGGCGAGCTGGAGACTGCGCGGGAACTGATCGATCGTCACATGGCCGGTCGTCATGTCCTCGCTGAACTCACCGCCGAACGAACGCGCATGACCGCCCAGCCAGTCGGCCAGCGGGTCCACCCGCTCCGCCTCGGGCTGCTGTGCCTTCAGCCGCAGATAGATATCGCGGGTCGTACCGAAGACATCGGCACCGAAGACCACTCTCGCGTGCGCCGCACCGCATGCCTTCGCCGTGATGGAGCCGATGTAGCTGAAGGAGTCCCACACCACCAGGTCGGGCTTCCAGTGGCGGGCGAAGGCCACCAGGTCGTCGATCACCGCGGCGGCCTCGCCCTGGTGCGCGCCCTCCACCGCGGCCTGGTGGCTCTGCGAGACCTGCTCCCAGGTCGCGCCCTCCGGGTCCTCCGCCACATCCCACGGCGGGGTCAGGCCGGGCCGGATCGACTCCAGCAGCTCCGGGTACTGGCGACCCCACTGCCACTTGTCGAAGTCCTCCCCGACGGGCACCGCGGTGAGCCCTGCCTGGGTGATGGTGGAGGCGAAGCGCGGTTGGCTGGCGATCAGTACCTCATGGCCGGCCGTTCGCAGCGCCCAAGCCATCGGCACGAGATACATGAAGATGTTCTTCTCGGGGTTTACGGTGAAAAGCACGCGCATGATGTCGACTTCCTCGGTTCAGTTCGGCGGAAGCAAGGTGACCCGGCCTGGCGGGACCCGGGGCCGGAAATCGGGCTCCGGCCCGGTGCTGTGATGAGATCGTCCCCCAGACGTACGCGCCACACACTACGCGTCATGCCCCCTGACATGGAATGATCATGGGGAGTTTCCTTCCCCTTCCGGACCGTGCGGGTTCCGGCGGATTGCGAACTCTGCACCACTGCCCGGCGGGTGGGCCCGCTGGTAGCGTTCCGGCAGGTAAAGCCGTGTCTACTGATCTACTGAGGAGTTCAGATGAGCACTGGTGTATCGCTTCCCAAGCCCGAGGAAGTGGGTGCGTTCTACGATGCGGCCAACGGGCTGATCGCCCAATTCCAGGGTGGCAGCATGCACTACGGCTACTGGAACGGCCCCGAGGACGAGAGCACCTTCGAGGAGGCCTCCGACCGGCTGTCCGACATCATGATCGACAAGCTGGCGCCCGGCCCGGACGACCGGGTGCTCGACGTCGGCTGCGGTGTGGGCACGCCCGGTGTGCGGCTGTCCACCAGAACCGGCGCGGAACTGGTCGGGATATCGATCAGCGCCCGTGATGTGGAGCTGGCCAACGCCCGTGCGGAGCGCGAGGGATGCGCGGACCGGGCCCGCTTCCAGCACGCCAACGCCCTGGACATGCCCTTCGACGACGACTCCTTCGACCATGTCCTGGCGCTTGAGTCCATCGTCCATATGCCGGACCGGGTACAGGCGTTGCGGCAGATCGCACGGGTACTGCGCCCCGGGGGCACGCTCGCGCTCACCGACTTCGTGGAGCGCAGGCCCGCCGCCGCCGACCTTCCCAAGCCCTCACTGCTGAAGCGGATCCAGGGCAGTGTGATCGACAAGGTGCAGCAGGCGGCGCTGACCAAGGTCATCGAGTCCTGGCACACCGCTCCCCTGGTCAGGGCCGCGGACTACACCTCGTTCGCCTCCGCCGCCGGCCTGGAGGTCGTCGAGGTCACCGACATCAGCCAGCACACCAAGTACACCGCGCAGCGGTTCTACGGGGCGGTCTACGAGTACGCCCGGCACCATGACGTCCCGCCGGAGATCACGAGGATCCTGCGGGCGGGCCCCGGCGAGAAGCGGCTGCACTGGCTGATCGAGGACGACCCTGCGGTCGGAGTGATCATCGCGGTGCTGCGCCGCCCCTCGCAGGGCTGAGGTTCTCAGCGGCCGTTGGGCCGCCGCTCCTGGCTCAGGTGGTACCGCCAGGTGTCGGCGAGCCCTTCGGCCAGCCCGATCTCCGGTCGCCAGCCGAGGACTTCGGCCGCGCGCCCGATGTCCAGCCACACATCCCTGCGGTCGAACGGGCGGGCCGGTTCGCGCTCCACGGGAACCGGCCGCCCCACCGTGGCCTCCAGGTGCTTGTGCAGGTCGTCCAGTGAGGTGGGCTCCCCGGCGCCTATGTTCAGCACCGTCGGCCGGTCCGCCGCACGCAGGGCGTCGGCCCTGCCGACGACGGCGAGCAGGGCGTTCGCCGCGTCGTCGACATGCACATAGTCCCTGCTCGACCCGCCGTCGCCGAGAATGCGCAGCTTCTCACCCGCCAGCAGGGCCCGCATCCAGTACCCGATCACTCCGTACCCCGCGGTGGTGTGCTGTCCGGGGCCGTACACATTGGAGAGCCGCAGCACCGCGGGAGCGAGCCAGTCCGACGCGGCGGCCAGCGCCTTCTCCTGCTCCAGTTTGGCCCTGCCATAGGCGTTGCTCGGGCCCTCGGGGGAGTGCTCGTCGTACGGCGGCTCGCACCCCGGGTCGTACACGGTGCCGCCCGACGCCGTGAGGGTCACGACCGGCCGTCTGGGGTTCTCGCGCAGGGCGTCGAGGAACGTCCGGAAGGAGGTGACCTCCTGGACGGCACGCTCGGGTTCGCGTTGGGCGATGGCCGGAGTGATCCGGCTCGCCAGATAGAAGACCATGTCGCAGTGGTGGAGCGCGGGATCGAGCCGCGTACCGTGAACTGCCGGTGCCGCGCTCGTGAAGGCGAGTGCCTCGACTCCTGCTCCGGACAGTGCGCGCATGACCCTTGTGCCGAGGAATCCACCTGCGCCGACCACGGCCACGACGGGCGCGGGCCGGTGGCGGTCGTTCTGCGGCAGGAGTGTTGCGGGCATCCTTTTCCCCCATGAAGAGAGCCGGTGACCTGTCACCCTCCGGCCGGCTGGAAGCAGGCACCCGCCCAGGGGACTTGCCGGATCGCGAGACCCGAGGGAAGGCGCTGGATATCGGCAGCTCTGGTCTCGGAGGGAGCGGTCCGGGTGGGCGGTGGCGCGTCGTGCGGTTCGGCAGTACGGTGCGGTGGGCACATGTTCCTGCCCGCAGACGGTCGTGATCAACGCCAACGCACCGTACCAGGAGCCCGGTTCCGCCACTACCCCACCATCCGGGGCACCGGCCTGCCGGGTCTTCACCCTGCCCGGCCGGCACTCCTTCCCCTGCGTTCGGGGCCTCGCTGAGTTGGATCACGAACGGCTAGCATCGCGCGCATGACAACGAGAAGCGATGCGGTCGCCGAGCGCCGACCGGCCTATCTGTCAGACCTGGCCGCCGGAACCGACAGGTTCTTCGATGAGCGCAGGGACTCCTGCCCGTGGTGCGACTCCCGGAAGCTCGGCGTCCTGCTGCGCACCACGGATGTGATGCAGCACAAGCCGGGCGTCTTCGTCCTGGAATCCTGCGGGGACTGCGGGCATGTCTTCCAGAATCCCCAGCTGAACGACGTCGGACTGGAGTTCTACTACCGGGACTTCTACGACGGTCTCGGCGAAGAGAACATGAACAAGATCTTCGGGACCAAGCAGGCCGGGCACGACGGACGGACGCATATGGTCGCGGCGCAGGGCAAGCCCCGGCAGTGGCTCGATGTCGGGACCGGGCACGGGCACTTCCTGACCGACGCCAAGAGAGTCCTGCCGGATACCGAGTTCGATGGACTCGACCGGACCGATGGAGTGCTGATAGCCCAGGAGAAGGGGCGGCTCCGCAAGGCGTACCAGGGCAGCTTCATCGAGCTGGCCCCCGGGTTCGCCGGTCAGTACGACGTGATCAGCATGTACCACTATCTGGAGCACACGGCGGACCCCAAGGCGGAGATGGCCGCCGCGGCGGCGGCCCTGCCGGAGGGCGGGCATCTGGCCATCGAACTGCCCGACCCGGAGTGCGCCTGGGCCAAGGTCCTCGGCAAGTGGTGGATCTCCTGGCTCCAGCCCCAGCATCTGCACATGATCCCGATCGGGAACCTCCGCTCCGAACTGGAGTCCCTGGGGCTGACGGTCGTCTCCGAGCAGCGGGCCGAACCGCACAACGGGCAGGACGTCGTCAGTGCGGCGGTTCTGTCGATCAACGCCGGGCTGATCGGCGGGGAGGACCTGGCCTGGCGATCGGCCCCGCCGACCCGGGCCCGCGCGCTGCTGCGCAAGGTCGCCTTCAACGCGAGTGTGCCGGTCCTGGTGCTGGCCTATCTGGTGGACCGGGTCTCCGCGTCGATCGGGGGCGGTCGCGGCCTCTCGAACACCTATCGGGTGCTGGCGCGCAAGACGTCCTGACGGTGTGTGGCCGCCGGGCGCCCTGACGGCCGAAAGGCTGCCGGGTGCCCGGTACCGCCGGGGCTCCTCCGGTGCGTACCCTGGTGCCCGCCCTGTTCCCCGCCCGGTCGCCGTCTCCGTTTTCACGGCTGTGACCTGCGGATTTCCCCATCTGGCGGGAACGGGCTTGACCTTGACACGGTGATAAGGTTTCCACTGGGGTGCAGGAGGTAGTTCCGATGACCACGACCGATGTGACCGCGCAGCACACCCGCCTGATCAACGCCCTGAGTGCCGAGGATCCCTCGATCCGGCTCAAGGCGGCCCTGGCGGCCGGCTCCAACCCCGACCCCGTCGTTCTGGAGGCGCTCGTCGAGCGATGCGCCGTCGAGCCCGACTTCTTCGTACGGGACATGTTGTCCTGGGCCCTGACCCGCCTCCCGTCGGAGATCACCCTGCCCCGGATCCGCCGGGAGCTCGACTCCGAGCACAACCAGGCCCGCAGCCAGGCCCTGCACACGCTCTCCAAGATCGACAACAAGAGCACCTGGGCCTGGATCACCCGTGACATGCTGCGCGACGCCGATGACGAGGTCGCGCGGACCGCATGGCGGGTGGCGGTCGTCCTCGTACCGGAGGCCGAGGAGAAGGACCTGGTCGAGGAGTTGGTCCTCCAGCTCGGCCGGGGCAACCGCGGTGTGCAGCTGAGCCTCAGCCGGGCCATCGTCGACCTCGGCGAAGTGGCCAAGGCCGCCCTGGAGAAGGCCTCGGACCACCCGGACCCGGACGTGGCGGCGCACGCCCGCGCCACCGAGATGCTCCGGCGGAACCCGGAGACCGGTTTCGACGCGGCGATCGAGGACGCGAAGCGCGCGGTCAGGCTCGGCCCGGAGCGGGCGGCCGCGGCCGAGGCGGCCGCGGCCCAGGCTGCGGCAGAAGCCGCCGCCGGCCAGGCCGCGGGGACGGCCACGGCGGCCGACCCCGACCAGGCGGACCCGGCCGCTCCGGCCACCGAGGCCTAGGTCGTCTCTTATGGATCTTGCTGGGCTCGCGTGCCCTGGCACCGCACCTCGCCGCGTTGTCGTCAATCACCAATGCTCCGCAGTGGCTCAATCCTCCGCCTTGCGATGCACGGCACCAGACCCCGCTCCCTGATCCAGCCTGATCCCTAAGAAACTCCCTAGGAGACCGTCCTGTGCTGATCGGCGATGTGGCCCGTCGCTCCGGGGTGAGCACCCGCATGCTCCGGCACTACGACGCCCTGGGGCTGGTGCGGCCGACGGGCCGCACCGTCGGCGGCTACCGCCAGTACTCGGCCGAGGATGTCCGCAGGATCTTCCATGTGGAGAGCCTGCGGTCCCTCGGGCTGTCGCTCAAGCAGATCGGGCGCGCGCTGGAGGACCCGGCCTTCACCCCGTCCGCCCTGGTGAGCGATCTCATCCAGTGGACGGAGGACCGGCTGGCGCGGGAACAGGAACTGCTGGAACGGCTCCGGGTGATCGACGCGTCGGCGCCCACGGGCTGGCAGGACGTCCTGCGCGTCATCGAACTCATGCGGGAACTCAACTCGACCAGTGCCGCCCGCCGGCAGCAGGCCGTCCTGACCCCGCCGGAGGACACATCCGTTCCCGTCGAGCTGCTGGTCGGGGCGGTCCTGGCCGAGTCCGACCCCCATGTCGCCGGGGCCTTGCGCTGGGCGCTGGCCCGGACGGGTGGCGAGGGCGTGGCGGCGCTGGCCGCCGCCGTGGGCTCCCAGGACGTGGAGATCCGGCGGCGCGCGGTGCTGGCCATCGCCGAGATGCCCAGGGAACCGAAGGCGGTCGCGGTACTCGCGGACGCCCTCGGGGACCCGGACGCCACGGTGCGCGAGCGGGCCGCGCTGGCCCTCGGTGCCCACGGAGTGGCCGCGGCCGTGCCGGCCCTGGTCGGCATGGTGGTCGAGGGATCCCATGACGTGGGCGCCGCGGAGGCGCTCGGAACACTCTCCCGGGACCCCGCCTGTGCGGAGCGGATCCAGTCCGCCCTCGCCGACGCGCTGGTCGCGCCCACCGCGGACTCGGCGACACGGATCCGGCTCACCCAGGCCCTGGTGGAACTGGAGGGAACCACCGCGCGGACCATGCTGCGCCACCTCGTCCACGACCGGGACCCGGCCGTGGCCCTGGTGGCATCGGCCCTGGTGGACGTGGTGGACAGACGAGCCGACGAGAACACCGCAGGACCGCACGGCACCCCTGCGGAGATCTGACCGGCCGGGAGGCCCCCGTACCGGCCGGCGCGCGGCCACCGCCTCATCCGGCGGTGGCCATGCGCCGCAGGCCGACGCCCGATCACGGCCCGGACCAGCCCGGGCGGGATCACGGGACAGCCCGCGATCAGCACGACCGCCATCACCCCGGTGCTCGCGCTGTCGACCCGCAGCACCAGGCGGAGGAACCGCACCGCTCCGGACGAGCGCGTCGCGGTGTCGACGGTGGACAGGGCATGCGTCATCGCGGATCTCCTCCAGATGGGCTGCGAGGACCCACCGTGGCACGGGCGACGTCGTGGACTCCATGACCTCGGAGGTCATGGTCCGGCGACCGGGCCGCTGACTATCGTGTGGATCATGCAGACGGATGAACTGCCCCGGGTGGGGCTGTTACTGCGAAACTGGCGACACCGCCGCAAGCTCAGCCAGCTCGACCTGGCGCTGAAGGCGGACACCTCGACCCGTCATCTGTCCTGTGTCGAGAACGGCCGCGCCCGGCCCAGCCGCGCGATGGTGCTCCGGCTCGCCGAACACCTCGACATCCCCCTGCGCGACCGGAACGGCCTGCTGCTGTCCTCCCGCCGCATCTGACGGAGCCCCGCGCCAAGGTGATGCGGCTGATCCTGCACCCCGACGGGCCGGCCACCAGCTGTCCGAACTACGCCGAGGTGCGGGCCCACGCACTCGGCCGACTCCTGCACTATCTGGCGTTGGGCGGCGACGAGAGGCCCTAGGCGGGCGGCCGCGAGAGCTGGGCGGTGAGCCGCTCGTGCTCCCCGGCGGGGACCGGCGTCCCGGACGACGGACGCAGATGGGGGACGCCGTCGACGATGGGGTAGAGGCGCCGCAGCCGAGGGTTGTAGAGGGCGTCACCGGAGCCACCGGGGTCACCGCCGGAGGCCTCGTCGGCCGGGGCCGTGTCACCGGCCGGGTCGGCGCCGGACCGCACCAGCCGCAGCGGTCCCTTGTCCAGCGGGCAGACCAGGATGCCCAGCAGCGGGTCATCGGCGTTCATGGGCGGTCAGCTCCTTGGCGGTGGTCGTCGGGGACGGTGGGCCGGTCGGATCGGCCGCCTCCGGCGCCTCGGGCCGGTCGTGCTGCGGCATCGCGAGGAGCACCGCCACCGCCAGCACGGTCCCCGCGACCCGTAGCGCCAGCCGCACCGGATCGCCGGGCAGCGCCTCACCGAAGGCGAATGTCCCGAGTATGGCCGCGAACACGCTGGTCACCGTCGTGCACACCGGCACGATCAGGGAGACCCGGCAGCGTTGCAGGGCCGCCTGCGACATGATCAGCCCGAAGACGCCGGTGAACAGCAGAAGATAGGGGTACGGGGAGCCCAGCACACCGAGCAGCACGGCGCCGGGCCGGTCGGGCAGCCCGGCCAGCCGGCCCGACACCCCCTTGATCGCCAGCGAACTCACCCCGTACAGCAGGCCCAGGGCGACCCCGTACCCGACCCCCGTCGTCGGCTTCCGGTGGGGCCGCCGGGCCCGGCGCTCCGTGACCGCGTACAGCCACAGCCCGGCCGCCAGCGCGGGCCCACAGACCAGCAGGACCAGCGGCACCGGCGCGTCGGCGCCCACGGTGTCGGTCTCCGGGGACAGGGAGAGGACCACCATCACCAGGGCCGCGAGGATCGCCCCGATCGCCCACCGCTCCCGCCCCGAGGTCCGCTCGCCGAGCAGCCGCGCCGACAGCAGCAGGAGCAGCACCAGACCGGAGACGAAGATGCCCTGCGCGGCGGCGATCGGCAGCGTCCGGTAGACGACGAGCTGCGCACCGAACCCGGCGGCCAGCGCCAGCGAGCCACCGATCCACAGCGGGCTCCCGATGACCAGCCGCAGCAGCCGCGCGGGCTGCCGGACCGATACGGCGGGCATGCTCCCGAGCGCCCGCTTCTCCAGGACGAATCCCGTGCTGTAGAGCAGGTTCGCCAGCAGTGCGGCGGCCACCCCCCACCCCATCGCCTAGATCCTCCGCGCGTGCAGCAGCAGGATCGAGGAGAGCGAAGGGGCCGCGCACACCAGCCGGTCCAGCGGCCGCAGCGGGCGCGGCACCCCGTGGAAGGGCGCACCCGCGACCCGGACCACCTCGAAGCCGGACGCGGCCACGAACTCCCGCAGCGCGCGGGCCGTGTAGAGCCGCAGATGTCCGACCACCTCGCTGCCGGGCCGGCCGTGGATGGCGCGCAGGCTGACCTCGGAGAAGACGGGCTGGACACCGGCGAGCAGCAGGGCCCGGTTGTACCAGGCGGCCAGGTTCGGCGTGGACAGCATCAGATGGCCGCCGGGGCGCAGGACCCGCCGCAGTTCGTCCAGGGCGCTGTCCGGGTCCACCAGATGCTCGATCACCTCGCTGAAGAGCACGGCGTCGGCCACCCCGGACCCGAACGGCAGCCGTCCGGGGCTGAGTTCACCGCGCACCACGTCGGTGAGCCGGGTCCGGGCCCGGCGCAGGGCGTCCTGCGACCAGTCGACGCCGATGACCCGGTGCCCGGCGAGCAGCGGCGCCGCGGTGGCCGCCGCCGTACCGTCACCGCAGCCGACGTCGAGGACGACGGCGGGGCGCACGGCGGCGGGGCCGAGCGCGGCGGCGAGCATCCGGGCCTGCCGCAGACTGCGGGCGTCCCCGGAGGCGACGGGCACGGCGGGATTCTCGTAGAACTCCCGAAGCCCTCGGGGCGGGGCGGCGGGGTCCGTCTTCGACCGGGCGGTGGTCGTCATCCCGGGCCTCCTTCCGTCGCCCCGCCGTTCCCGGTGGTGGCGTTCTCCATCGCGTCCAGGTACCGCTCGAACAGTTCCCGCAGCCTCGCCCCGTCCTCCCGGTCGAGCAGCGCCTTCGACCAGCGCAGCGCGAGATGCAGCCGCCCGGCGGTGGAGGCCGCCGTCACATTGAGCCCCCGGGGCATCCGGGCGGGCGCCGAGAACCACACGGCGTCCGCCCGGCCCGCGTCCCCGAAGTCCAGGGCGTACGGAACGCGTCCGATATTGCTCAGCAGCGTCGTGGAGGTCCATGGCTCCGCCGCCCGCCGCAGGCCGCGGGTGACGGCGGCCCGCCATACCACCGGCACCACCGGCGCCGTCAGCAGAACCGCCGCGGCGCCGAGTTGCGGGCGGGGTACGGAGGTGAGGGCGCGGGTACGGTCGGCGGTCCGGCGCAGCAGCTCACCCAGGCCAACCGGATCGTGCTGCGCGGCGGCGCGCCCACCGGCGGCCAGTTCGGCCACGGTGAAGGGGACTTCGACGAGCCGGGTGCCGTTCCCGATGGGCATATCGGCGCCGCGCGGACGGTCGTCCACCGGCATGGTGATCCGGATCGGGCGCGGCGGTGCGCCGTGCTCCCGGTTCCAGTCCGCGATCATCAGCGCGGTGGCGACCAGGAGCTGATCGTTCACGGTGTATCCGGCGCCGGGCGGGCGGCGCGGTACGGCCCGGTCGGCCACCAGCAGGCCATTGCCCGGGGGACCGGACGGGGCACCGCGCGCCACCCGGGCGGACGGTGCCCAGGGGGACGACCCCGGCGCCCCCGGGGCCGGGACCCCGGGGGCGGTACGGACCGGGGGTGCCGCCGGGACATCGGCCCGGCCGCCGTACAACTCGGCGGCGGTGGCGAGGACCCGCAGCGACGCGGGGCCGTCCAGCGCGGTGTGGTTGACGGTGAGGAACAGGGCCGTACCGCCCGGCCGTTCCGGGTCCTCGACCAGTTCGAGCCGGACCGGCGGGGACGCCGCCAGCGGGGGAGCCGAGGCCAGACAGCGCTCCCTGGCCCGCTCCAGCGCCCCGGGCTCCGGCTCCGCAACCGTCACCACGTCCACGCCGGGGTCCGGTCCCTCGGTCAGCTCCCAGAAGTAGCGGCGCCGGTACCAGGGGCCCGGCGCCTGGCGGACCTGGGCGCGCGGGTGGTGGCGCAGCGCGGCGGTGAAGGCCCGCCGCAGCCGCGCCGGGTCGGGCCGCCCCGGCAGCCGGATCTCGATGTGGATGGTCTCGGGCTCCTCCGCCCGGAGGCAGTGCCGGGTGACCTCGTCGACGACGGGGAACGGCACCAGGGCGGGCCGTCCGGCCGGCCCGGAGCGCGCGGGACCATCCACGGCGGTCACTGGATGCCACCTCCGGGAGCATCGGGGCCTGCGGGGGCACCCGGGTGCCCGGAATCCGGCTGGGCGCCCGATCCGGAACCGGCACCCGCACCGGCCCCCTTGTCCTTGCCCAGCCCGGCCCTGCCCAGCCCGAAGCGGAGACCCGGGCCCGATCCGGAGGCCGAGCGGGAGCCGGAGCCCTGTCCCGAGCCCGAGGCCGATGATCCGGAGCCCGAGCCGGGATCCGTATCGGTGACCCGCCCGAGTCGCCCGAGGCGCCCGAGCCCTCCGACGGTCACCAGGGCCGCGAACAGCGCGATGAACGCCAGGAGCTGGGCCACGTACCCGAACGCCCCTTCCCCGGCGGCCGGGGCCTCACCCGCGCCGGTGGCCGCCGCGATCCCCGCCCCCGCCATCGCGGCGAAGGCGATCGGCACCAGCAGCGCATGACGCCGCAGGGCGATCAGCGCGAGCGCCGGGACCAGCAGCGCGAACCAGCCCGCGACCACCACGGCCACCAGGGTCAGTGCCACCGTCCCGAGGATCGTCCCGGGTCCGCTCGGCACCGGTCCCGGCGCGGTCCCGGTCGCGTGCTCTGGGTTCTCCTCGCGCCTGCGGAACAGCACCAGACCGATCAGTGCGAGCAGGGCGACCCCGCCCGCGATCAGACCCGCCTCGTACACCCGGGCCGGCCCGTACTCCAGCTTGACCGTGCCGCCCTCGCCCGCCGGGATCGCGAAGCCCTGCTGCCAGCCGTCGAGCCGGAGCGACGGGAGTTCCTTGCCGTTCAGGGTCGCCTTCCAGCCGTCGTTGAAGTTCTCGTACATCGTCAGATACGCGGTGGCGCCCGAGCCGACCGACACCTCACGGCGGTCGCCCCGCCAGTCGCCGACGGTCAGCTCCCGGCCGGTGGTGGCCGGCGCGGCCGGCTCGCCCCGGGTGAGGGTCACCTCGGTGATCGCGAGCGGACCCGCGTCCCCGGCCTCGATCAGGTGCTCACCCGCGCCGAGGGACAGCTCCGGCTGCCGCTCGCCCCGTTGGCAGAGCGTCACCTCGATGGGACGCCGCTCCACCAGGGCCCTGACGGTGCCCGTCGCGCTGGTGGCGTGGAGGGTTCCGTCGACCGCCAGGGCCGGCCCCTCGCCGCACTTCAGGGTGAAGGCGACATCGGGGGACGGCTGCTCGGTGCGGCCCTCGGGGAACCCCGGGACATGCAGCTCGGCGAGGCCCACGGGGAGCTGGAGCTCGCCGTCGGCGACCGGGTTGTGGAGGGTCATCGGCGCGGTCCGGGTGACCGTGATGTCGAGCCGGTCGGTGGTGATCGGCGCGAAGCGGGCCCAGCCGTTGTCGTCGACGTTCGCGATGGCCGCGCCGTGGGGGGAGCTGATCTCGATCTTTGTGGGCCGGGCCGAGAGCCCGCCCGCGCCGACCAGGACCAGCGAGTCCACGGCCTTCCTGCCGGACCACTTCAGATGGACCACCGGCTTGTTCCCGGCGATCCACGCGGTCGTCAGATCACCGTCGGTGAGGTTGCGGGCCGCCAGCCCCGGGCCGAGCCGGGCCGTGGAGTCGGCGGTCGCGACGATCTGCGCCACCTGCCGGGGCGCCACCCGGTACAGCAGCCTGTCCAGCTCGTTGCCGGGCACCGGCACCGCGCTGACCTTGACGTCATGCGTTCCGGCCGTGCCGGTGGTGAAGGAGCGGTGCAGTCCCGCCTCCGTACCGGCCGGGGAGAGCCCGCCCGGGTCGGAGGACCGGTGCAGCGACACCATCTCGGCCGCCGCCTTCGAACGCGCGCCGTCCGTGGGCAGCTTCAGCATCCGGGTCACGGTGACATCGGGAATCCCGATCTCGGCGAACCCGGCACCGGTCAGCCCCGGCCGCCCGGCCTCCGCGCCCACGATGGTGAACTTCACCCAGCGCGTCTCACCCTCGGGCGCCGCGACCTCCTGGGTCCTGCCGTCGGTCGCCAGCGGGCTCGTCTCACTGCCCTGCTCGGTCTCCACCTTCACCCGTGTCGGAGCGGACCGCACCCCGTTCTGGGGGAGCGGGGTCATCTCCAGCGACGACGGGATCCGCTTCTTCCCGTCGAACGCGATCCGCAGCCACTGTCCCTTCGCGCTGCCGTGCGCGCCCTCGGCCCATGCCGTGTCCGGATTGCCGTCGAAGGCGTTCACCGGGTCGTACTGCGGCAGATGGAAGAGCCAGTTGCCGCTGGAGGACGCCGTCACCGCACGCGCCCCGCGCAGCTCCGCGACCGTCTGACGCGCGATGCCCTTGGTCGGCAGGATCTGATGAGGTGCGTCCCCGGGATCCTGCACACTGTCGGGGTGGTTGCGCTCGTCCTTGGTGTACGTGTACGAGGTGTTGGTGTTCACCAGGCCGAAACGGGTGTCGGCGCGCCGCAGCCCGTCCCCGGTGACCTGGAGCGCCGGCGTGTCGACGCCGGGGTGCCCGTCCCCGGTCAGCACGGCCGGCCGGCCGCGCAGCGACGGGTCGCCGGCGAGCGGCAGCAGCGACTCCGGTCCGCCGGACACCACGGCCGTATCGGCGGCGGCGTGGATTCCGGCCCGGCCGGGCGGCCGGGGGCCCACGGCGGGCGCGAAGATCTCCA
Organism: Streptomyces sp. NPDC000594; assembly: GCF_040299965.1. Classification (NCBI taxonomy): domain Bacteria; kingdom Bacillati; phylum Actinomycetota; class Actinomycetes; order Kitasatosporales; family Streptomycetaceae; genus Streptomyces; species Streptomyces sp. NPDC000594. The sequence goes on from NZ_JBEPCY010000001.1 coordinate 95,995, forward strand.
CCGCCCGCTGGCGCGGGTACACCCCCTCGACCTGGATGGGGGTGTCGTCCGCGATCCTTCCCCCGGTCATGACCGGGCCGAGGCCCTTGACCCGCTCATAGCCGGACTGCTCCAGCGCCCGCTTCACGGTCGGTGTCGGCACATATCCGAGCTGGTCCGGGTCCAGATCATTGCGGACCACCACATGGTGCAGCCCCGCCCGGTTCAGGAAGTCCCGCAGCCCCGGTATCTCGGCGCCGGTGAGCAGGGCCTGCTCCACGGCGTCCATGGCGCGGCGGTTCCCGGGCGTACCGAACGGCACATAGTCCCGCTGGGCCCAGGGGGAGTCGGCGAGCACATCGAGGGGCTGGTCGATGGGGGAGCCCCAGGTGTAGACGCCGTGCGCGGTCGCCGGGACCACCAGGGCCCGGCTGTCCGGCGAGTTCTTCTTCAGCCAGTCGGCCGTGTCCTCCCAGTACGTCGGCAGCTTGGTGAACGAACCCGGCTGGAGGATGGATCCGTTGACATACGGCAGGGCGAGTCCCGGCAGTACCAGTACGGCCGCGATCAGCGGGGCGTACCGCCGTCCCCACCGCACCCCGTGCCCCGGGCGCGCCCCGCGCTCCCGCTGGGCGACGGCGGTGAGATGGACGAGCCCGAGCACCAGGGCGAGCGCGAGACCCGGCTGGAACTTGTAGATGTTCCGGAACGGTGCCAGCGCCCCGTCCAGCAGATCCTGGACGGGCCCCGCGAACGGTGCGCCGAACTTCCCCGAGTACCCGGCGAGGGTGAGCAGCGCGACCGTCAGCACGGTCAGCACCAGCCAGCGGCGCTCCGGCAGATCCCGCCGGGCGAGCCCGGCGAGTCCCAGCGCGGCGGCCAGCGCCGAACCCACGATGACCAGGCCCGATGCCGCGACACTCCAGCCGGCGGGCAGCCAGGCCTCACCGAAGTGCAGATACGCCACCCAGTTGCCGGCGCCGCGCAGGGCCTCCGTCGCCGCCATGGTGTCCGTGGTGACCTGGGACGTCTCGATGTAGGGGAGGAAGTCCTCGCCGTACCTGCTCAGGAGCAGCAGCGGGACCACCCACCACAGCGTCGCCAGCAGGACCCCGCCGCTCCACCACAGGATGAGCCGCGCCTTCCGTGGACCGTTCGGCCGGGAGAGCAGATACAGCCCGACCGGCAGCAGCGACGCGAGGGTCGACACCGCGTTCACGCCGCCCATGAACGGGATCAGCAGCGCCGAGCGCAGCGCCGTCACCCGCGCGCTGTACCGGTCGTCGGTGAGCGGCAGCAGCACCCAGGGCAGCAGCGCGCCGGGCAGCGCGGCGGCCGATGTGGACCCGACGACGATGGTGAACGTCGGCCACAGCGCGTACGCCGCACCGCCGAGCAGCCGTGTCGAACGGGAGCCGACACCCAGCCGTTCGGCCAGCCGCAGCGCCCCCCAGAAGGCGGTGGTCACCACCAGGGAGAGCCACAGCCGCTCCGCCAGCCACACCGGCAACTGCACCAGATCGGCGATGCCGTAGAAGGGGAGCATCGGGAACGCGTACCCGATGTACTGGTTGGTGAGCCCGCCGAAGCCGCTGGTGCTCTGCCAGAGCTGTCCGAGGTCGCCGATGAACCGCCAGGGGTCGGTGGCGACACCGAGCTTGGTCTCGAAGGTCATCCGCCCCGGCGAGACCGCCAGGAAGAGCGCGAACACCACGGCCCAGAACCCCAGCAGCCACCGCCGCGACCGGGGCCCGTCGGGAGGGTCCGGGGTCGCACCGGTGGTCCGGACGGCCGCCGGAGGGGGAGCCTGGGCCGCTGGGGCCGTACTGGTCATGGACACCGCCGAAGAATGAGGAGGAGATTCCAGGTAGCGAACTCACGCAGGCCCGGGACCCGGGTCACCGCTCCGGCCAGGAACGGCCAGTAGCGGGAGCGGGCGGAGACCACGGTGACGTCGGTCCTGGCCCGTACCTGGCGCAGGGTGGGACCGATGTGCACGGCGAAGAGGTTCTCGCCGAGGGTGTGCTTGGCGGAGCGGCCGGTGCGCCGCTCATAGCGGGCCCGTGCCCTCGCCGCGCCCAGATAGTGCCAGGGCGCCCACTCATGGCCGCCCCAGGGGGAGAGCCAGTTGGTGAACGAGACATAGATCAGCCCGCCGGGGCGGGTGACGCGGATCATCTCACTGAGAAAGGTCTGGGGGTCCTCCACATGCTCCAGGACATTGGAGGAGAAGCACACATCCGCCGAGCCGTCGGCGAGCGGCAGCAGATAGCCGTCCGCGACGACCGCGCCCTTCGGCGGGCTCGGCCCCAGCTCCCGTACATCCGGCTCGAAGAGGAAGCTGTGCGCCCCGCGCCGGCGGAACTCCTCGGTGAAGTACCCGCCTCCGCCGCCGATGTCGACGACGGTACGTCCGGTGACCGGCCCGCCGTACGCCTCGACCTGGTCGGCGGCGTCCCGGGCCAGCAGGGTGTAGCAGGTGTCGGGCTCGTCCTGCTCCCGCATAAAGGCCCGGAAGAGGGCCCAGGAGCGGCTGAGGGAAGGGTCTTTCGGTGCCGCGCGGCGGTCGCTCGCCGACGGGGCACCGGGGGTGTCCGCGGTGGCGCGGACTCTTGGACCAGGGGACGGCATCGATCCTCACTTCCGCCGGGAGGGCGCGGCGGCGGTCAGCGGGGGAGTGCCCGACCGGGACCTGGCGGACGGGCCGCCGTGACCCTGTCCCTGTCCCTGGCCCTGGCGTCGGCTCCGGCCGTCCTGTCCCTGGCCTCGGCCCTGGGCGGCGGCCTCGATGGCGACGGCGCGGAACGCCCGTACCGTATGGGACCAGGTGTATCCGGCGGCCAGCTCCCGTGCGGCCAGCCCCATGGCCGACCGGCGCTCCGGGCTGAGCGCCAGGGAGGACCAGGCGGCGGCGAACGAACTCTCCCCCCGGGCCAGCACCCCGCTCACCCCGTCGTCCACCGAGTCCCGCAGCCCCGGCACATCGAAGCCGACCGTCGGGGTCGACCGGATCGCGGCCTCCGTGACCACCAGGCCCCACCCCTCCACGGCCGATGGATGCAGCAGCAGCCAGGCCGAGCAGAGCAGCCGGTGCTTCTCCGCCTCCGTGACATGGCCCGCGAACTCCACTCCGGCGCCCGCGAGCCGCTCCAGCCGCTTCCGCTCCGGACCGTCTCCGACGATGACGAGCCGGCCGCCGGTCACCGGCCGGACCCGCTCCCACAGCCGCAGCAGCAGATCGATCCGCTTGTACTCCACCAGCCGGCCCAGCGCCAGGAACAAGGGCTCGGGCGACCGCGGATGCGGAGGGCCGGGCTCCTCGACACCGTTGTGCACCACCCGTATTCGGTCCTGGTCGACGCCGATCCCGCGCAGGGCCCCGGCCGTGGACGGGGAGACCGCGACCATGAGGTTCCGCCGCTGTGCGTCCCTGAGGGCCCAGTGCTCCAGCCGGCGCCCGAGCCGGCCGGCGGGCGCCAGGGCCCGGCCGCCGAAGCGCATGTCCCACAGATCGGTGTGGACATGGTTGACCAGACAGAGCGTGGGTCCGTGATGCCACAGCGGTGCCAGATACGGCATGCCGTTGCACACCTCGACCAGCAGATCGCAGTCGCCGACCCGCCGGGCCACGGTCCTGCGGGCCCGCAGGAAGTGACCGAGGTCGCCGCCCGCCGACACCACACGGTAGTCGCGGTCGGCCGCCGGGCCGCCGCAGACAAGGGTGACCTGATGGCCGAGGCGGCTGAGCCCGTCGGCCAGCCGGTCGACCAGCAGCTCGGAACCGCCGGCGGCGGGATTGCCGAGGTCACGGCGGGAGAGGAACACAATGCGGCGCGGCTCGGCGGGCGGCGTCACAGAGGGCTGAGCGGGCCGGGGACCGGCCGTGCGCAGCGAAGCGGGCACGTGCTGGGGCATTGGTGCTCCGACTCGTCTCAGGGTGCGGAACCGTGCGGCGGTCGTGGTACGAGGATCACTCTCGGCACGGGAGCAGACGGATGAAAGGCGGACCGAGGAAAAGCGGGCGGATGAGGGTGGACGGATGACGGCGGATGGACGAAGGCCGGGCACATACGGCTCATACGGGGTGATGAGCCGAGGAGCGAGGCGGTACGAGATGAAGCGGTACCAGGGAGGTACACGGTGGTACGGAGTTCGAGCGGGGCGGAACCGATGGGCCGGATCCGGGACCGTGCCGGGGAGCGACTGCCCCCGCACACGGCCCCGGTGGGGTTCCGGCCCGGGGTGAGCCCGTCCCGGAGGGTGCCGGGGGAGCTCGGATGTACCGGGTTCAGGTGCGGATGGTGTGTTCGGGTGAGTGGGATGGACAGTTTTCGCCCCGTGGTCCGCTGCGGCTACTCACCGAAGTGATAAATTGCGCACCTGTTACCGGTCGTACTTCATCACTTGGTGAGCGATCCCGGTACCCGGGCCGGAGCCGGGGCCACAGCGGTCCCCCCGGGGCGCCCCCGGAACACCAGGAACGAGCCGGCCGCGGCCAGCAGCAGCCCCAGACCGCCCGCTCCCACCGGCACCGTCACCCCCACCAGCTGGAGCTTACGGTTGTCGGCCTTCGCCAGCGCGACCTGCTTCTTCTGCGTCTCCTCGGTGAACGCGATGCGCTCGCTCTCCAGCAGCACCACCTCGTTCTCGCCGGAGTCCGCGCCGGGCGCCCGCAGCGTCTTCTTCGGCCCGATCGCCGCGAACAGGATCCGCCCGGTCCGCTGGTCCGCGACCAGCTCGATGCCATGGTTGGCGTACCACTCCTCGGCGAGGACCTGGCCCCGCTCCGGCTGACCGACGAGCACCCCCGGCACCTGCCGCGTCCCCGTCCTCACCGGGTCGACCGTGCCGGTGAACAGATATCCCTCATGGCCCTGGACCTTCGTCCTGTTCTTGAACCGGAGTTCCACGGTGGCGCCCAGCGTGCTGTCCCACCAGCGGTACGCACGCCGCTCCACATTGAACGGGAACTTCAGATACGCCTCGCCCTCGAATCGCGGGCTCTCCTCGCAGCAGTGCACGGGGGCGTTGGTCCTCCGGTCGGTCACCCAGCGTTCCACGGTCCACTGGAACGAATCATGGGGATCGGACGCGGGCAGGGTGCCGTCGGTGTCGACGCTCGTCGACACGTCCCAGACGGCCCGGCCGCTCTCCTCGCTGTCGGCCACATCGCCGCGGACCTTGCGGGTGATGGTGAGCTTCGTCTCCTCGACGGTCTTGACCTTACGGGCGTCGAAATAGCTCCCCTGACCAGTGAAGACCGTGGTCACATCGGTGTCGATCGGGGTGCGCTGGGCGCGCGGCTCGACATACCAGACGAGCATCGCTGCCAGCACCAGCAAGAAGGTGCCGATGCCCAGCAGAACGAGCGAAACAGGTGAGGCGGTACGACGCATCCGGGCACTCCAGGAGGGTTCGGGGCGGCTCGACACGGTGGTGGAAGAGCGAGGTCACAAGGTGACGGAACGTGTGCGCGCAGGGGGAAAAAGTGCAGGCGCGTTATGGGCCGGGAACCGTAGGCGCACCCTTGACTAGGTGTCAATGCATTGTTGAGACTGACCCCAGCCGGTCGGGGCCGGCAGGCGCCACCACGGGAAGGCAGGACCAGGGACCCGTGATCACCCACGAGCAGGGGACCCGTGGGCACTGGCGCGGATCGTGTGGATCATCCAGGGTGGGGACGACCTTTCGACCGGAGAGGCTGGACTCCAGCATGCCCAGACTGCTCGCCGCCGCACTCACCACCGTGGCCGCCTCGGCGCTCGCCGTGGGCGCCGCCCTCGGTGTCGTGGCCCTGCTCAACGCCACCCCGGAGCAGCCCAACACCCCCCTCGTCACCTATGAGACGGCTTCCCGGGAGCGCTGAACCCGTGTCCTCGCCCACCCCAGCCCTCGGCCCCCCGGGTGCCACCACGGCCTCCGGCACCCTGGGGAGCCGTACCGTGCCGCCCCCCGGAGCCCGTTCGGCCTGGCACGACGTACCGCGGAGCCAGGTGCGCCGCTTCGCCGCACTCGCCATGGCCGAGGCCCCCACCCTGGCCGAGGAGATCCTGCGGGAGATCCGCCGTGAGTACCCGCACGTCCCGGTCATCCTCGACGACTCCGGGGAACCCAAGTCCCTCATCGGTATCCGGCGGGCCATCGAGATCTTCGTCCTGCATCTGGAGACGGCCGAGGACCGGCCCCGCGTCCACCCCGAGGTCTTCCAGGACTTCGGCCGGGGCGAGGGAATCGGCGGCCGGAGCCTCGACTCCCTCCAGGCCATCTACCGCCTCGGCGTCCGCCTCACCTGGCGGCGCCTCGCGGAGATCGGCCAGCGTGTCGACATCCCGCCACCGGCCATGTACGAACTGGTCGACGCGGGATACGAGTATCTGGACGGCCTGGTGGACCAGTCGGTACGCGGCTACGCCGAGGCCGCCGCCCGGCAGGCCGGTGAACGCCTCCGGCTCCAGCGCGAACTCATGGAACTCCTGCTCGCCGAGCACCGCACCCGCCCCGCCGCCGGCCCCCACGAGATCGCCGCCACCCTCGCGGAACGTGCCGCCCGCATCGGCTGGCCGCTGCCCGCCAGGGTCTCCGCCGGGGTGCTGCTCCGCCCCGCCCGCCAGGCCGTCGCCCCCGCCGTCGGCGAGGGTGTCCTCCTGGACATGGAGGCCGAGCAGCCCCGCATGGTCGTGCCCGACCCGGACGCGGCGGGCCGCCCCGAACTGCTGCGGCGCGCCATGACCGGCTGGGCCGGCGCGATCGGGCCACCGGTGCCCCTGGTCGACGCCGCCAAGTCGCTCCGCTGGGCCGAGGCCGCACTGCGCCTCATGGAGCGCGGGCTGCTCCCGGCCGGGGAGGTGCTGCACTGCACCGAGCACACCGAGGCCCTGGTGCTCCTCCAGCCCGAGGAGCTGATCGACGATCTGGCCCGCCGCACCCTCGCACCGCTCGCCCACTGCGGCCGGACCCATGCCCGCCGCCTCGCCGAGACCCTGCTCGCCTGGCTGGAGACCCGGGGCGGCGCCGCCGAGGTCGCGGGCCGCCTCGGGGTCCATCCCCAGACCGTCCGCTACCGGCTCCGCCAGATCCGGGAGCTGTGGGGGGACGAGATCGACGACCCCGACCGCCGCTTCGAACTGGAACTGGTGCTGCGCGCCCAGCGGCTGCGCGGCGATCTGGGCCGGTTCAGCCCCTGACCCGCGTCCCGCGCCGGGCGCGCCACCCTGCCGGGCGCGCCACCGGGCGACACCCGGTGTCAGTACCGGAGTTCCCTGTCCAGGAATCGAGTGATCGTGCCCATCACCTTCTGCGTGCTCCACTTCTTGCCGGCCTCGGGATCACCGAGGAAGGGCAGGTCGCCGTGGTCGGCTCCCTTGATGACATAGCGCGTGCCCTTCACCCGCTTCGCCTTGAGGGCGTCGAGCATGATCAGTGACTGGCTGGGCGAGATGATGTGGTCGTTGTCGCCGTGGAGCAGGATGAAGGGTGCCGATGACCGGCTGAGATAGGTGGCGGGGTCGGCCGCCCGGTTCGCGGCGCGGTCCGTCAGGACCGTCCTGGTCGAGTCCGGGCCGAAGACATAGGCGTTGATGGAGCTGTTGGGCGCCATGTACACGGCCCTGGTCTCCGCGTCGAAGTCATCGGCGGTCCTGGCGAGGTCATGGGTGCCGAACTGGTCGACAACGGCCTGGACGTCGCTGCTCCGGTCGAGGTGGTCGCCCTGCTCGAACTGCTCCCTGCCGTTGGTCGCCCCGGTCATGGCCGCCAGATAGGCACCGGCCGACTGGCCCCAGACAGCCACCTGGTCGGTGTCGATGCCCAGCGCGTCGGCCTGGGAGCGCAGATAGCGGATCGCCGACTTCACATCCGCGACGCCGTCCCGGTAGGTGGAGCCGGTCCGCGTGGTGCGGTACTCGATGCTCGCCACGGCGTAACCCCGCTCGGCCACATAGGTGCGCTGGGCGAGGTTGTTGGTCTTGTTCGCCCTGAGGAACCCGCCGCCGGTGAGGTAGACCACCAGGGGCTTCGGGCCCTTCGTCCGCGGTATCTGAAGATCCAGTTTCAGGTCGTGCCGTACGCCTCCGACGGTGGGCGACGCGTACACGATGTTCTGACGCATGGTCACCTCGGTTGCCCCGCAACGGATCTGCGGGCCGTCCGGGACGATGACCGTGCTGGATCGCGTGCTGGTCGGCTTGACCGTCTTCGCGACCGGAATGCCTCCCCCAGGCGGCCCGCCGGGGTCGACGGGGGAGTTCGGGCAGTCGACCGTCCGTGTCGAGGCCGCGAGTTCCAGGACCTCGGCGGAGGTGACGGGTCCGGCGGACGAGCATGCCGTCACGCTCAGACCGAGAAGTGCGATCCCCGCGATCGTGCCTAACCTGCGATGTGCGGCCATAGCGGCCCCTCCAGTAAGTGGAGAAGGTTTCTCCAGTTAGGGGGACCGTAGCACCGCCGTGGCCGGAGTGCCAGGCTTCCGCGCGCCTCCCGGGGGCATCGCGGGCCGTCCCGGTCAACGGGACTATCCTGGGCCGCATGACGGAGAGTTCCCGGCCGAGCGATCCGGCGGAGGGCGGTCGCCCGCTCCGCCGGGACGCCGCCCTCAACCGCGAGCGCATTCTCCACGCGGCGCGTGAGATTTTCGGCCAACAGGGACTGGGGGTCACGCTCGACGAAGTGGCCCGCCACGCGGGAGTCGGCGTCGGGACCGTCTATCGCCGCTTCCCCACCAAGGAAGCCCTGATCCGGGCCCTGTTCGCCCAGGATCTCCGGATACGCCAGGAAGCGGCCGACCGGGCCCTCGCCCACCCCGACCCATGGCGGGGTCTGGTCGACTTCCTGACGGAGATGTCGGCCGACCTCGCCGAGAACCGCGGCCTGCATGAAGTGCTCATGCTGGGCGCGCATACCTCCGGCCCCATCGACTCGGCGCGCGGCGGCATGCTGCCCTTCCTCGAAGCGTTGATCCGCCGGGCCCAGGAGAGCGGGGATCTCCGCCCCGAGGTGACTCCCGCCGATATCCCCGTCCTCCAGCACATGGTCTACGCCGCCGCCCAGTTCACCCGCGGCCAGCAGCCGGACACCTGGCGCCGCTACCTCGAAATCCTCCTCAACGGTCTTCGCCGGCGCCCCGGCGATCCTTCACTGGTCACCCCGAGCCTGAGCAATGCCATGGTGGAGCGGGCGATGGGCATCACCAGGGCCGAGGAGACGCCACCCCGTACAACCAAGTCCGTCCCTCATGAGTCGTGATCACGCGCGGCATCTCCCGGCCGCCCCTCATCCGATCAAGAGGAACGAATGAATCCAGCCAGAAGCACCACTGCGGCGGCCGCCACCGTCGTGGTGCTCGCCACCGCCGGAACGCTGCTCACCGCCGCCGTCCCGGCCGTCGCCGCTCCCGTGAACTGTGCCTCCCCCGTCTTCAAGCGGGAGTTCTTCGCGAACACCACCCTCTCCGGGACACCGCGCAAGACGGACTGCGACAGCGCGATCGACCAGAACTGGCGGGCGGGCGCCCCCGCGTCCGGACTGCCGAGGGACAACTTCGGTGTCCGCTGGTCCGTCACCCGGGACTTCGGCTCCGGTGGCCCTTTCACCCTCCAGGCCGGTGCGCAGGACGGTATCCGTGTCCACCTCGACGGTGTCCGCAAGGTCGACCTCTGGAACGATGCCACCGGCACCCGGAAGAAGACCGTCCATGTCACGGTCCCGCCCGGGAAGCACACCCTGCGCATCGACTTCGCCCACTGGACCGGGAACGCGGACGTCGCCTTCACCTATACGCCCCGTACCTCCGCGAGCGTGGACAAGGTCAAGCCGCTGGTGCCCAAGGGCGCCTCGGCGACCTACGACAAGGCCACCGGCCGGACCAAGGTGACCTGGTCGAAGAGTCAGGAGATGGACCTCGCCGGATACCGGGTGCACCGCCGGCTGAAGGGCGCCTCCTTCGGCTCCCGGCCCCTCGGGACGACCACCGCGACCTCGTACACCGACACCACCGTGCCGGCCACCGGTGACACCTATGTCTACGAGGTCCGTGCGTACGACAAGGCCGGGAATGAGTCGGCGGGCACCGCCGACCACTCCGTCGTCACCGCCGACCGGACCCCGCCCGGGCGCCCGGCGGCGCCCACCGCCGATTCACAGCACAACGGAGTCTGGCTCGCATGGAAGACGGACCCCGCGGCGGCCTCGTACCGGGTGTACCGGGCGAAGGGCGACGGCGGCGCCTTCACCCGGATCGCCGACGTGGACAAGGGCAACTATCTGGACACCCGGGCCGCCGAGAAGGCCACCCATCGCTATCTGGTCACCGCGCTGGACCGGGCGGGCAATGAGTCCGCCCGATCCGCACCGGTCGGCGTCGAGCACAGGGACTACACCGCGCCCCCGGCCGTCACCGGGCTGCGGGTGAACCCCACCGCCTACGGCTTCGCCCTGAAGTGGGACGCGAGCCCGGCCTCCGACGTCAGGAGGTATGTCGTCCACTGGGGAGAGCTCATCGGCGACGAGGAGCAGCGGATCTGCTACGGCGGCGCGGTGGAGTACCTGGGCCCGGACACCACCTCCCACGACTACACCACCCTTCCCGACGGGGACGAGGTCTGCTTCTACATCGATGTCGTGGACACCTCCGGGAACTCGTCCCTCCGGCACACCGGAACAGCCGAAGCGGTGGCCGCCACGGAGATCGACACCACCCCGAGCGTCCCGACGCCCGAGGGCTCACCGCTCTCGGTCACCGCGGAGAGGGCCGAGGGCGGCGAGGGCAACGCGGTGCGGTGGAGCGGGCTCGACGCCTCCTCCCCGCAGGCCGCGGGCGGCTATCGCGTCCATCGGTGGAACCCCGTCAGCGCCCGGTACGAGAGGATTGCCGAGGTCGCGAAGAGCGCTTCGTCGTACACCGACACCAGGGCCGGGCGGGGGACCACGTCGTACTACTGGGTGACCGCCGTGGCCGCCGATGGCAGCGAGTCCCTTCCCGCGGGCGACTGGGTGGTCTCCGCACCGGCCCGCTGACCCGGTGACCGTCCGACCCCGGGGCCAGGGATCGCGGACGCTACTGGCTCAGCCGCGCCTGGAAGGGGAGAGCCGTCACCTTCCCGGTGGTGACACCACGGGCAGTGCCGTGGAGGAGGGTGCTCTCCCAGCCCCAGTCGTTGATGACCAGGTCCGCATGGCCGTCGCCGGTGGTGTCGCGCAGGCGCACGCCATGGCCGAAGGCGCGCGGTGCGGTGGCCACCGTGTCGGGTATCCCGGGGGTGTCACGGGTGAACCACTGGGAGCCGGTGCCGGTCAGGCCCTTCTTGCCCCCGCGCAGGAGGTGCACGCCGCCCGCCGACTCCACCTTGCCTATCGTCTCGAAGGTGCCGACCGCCAGGTCCGCGTAACCATCACGGTCGGTGTCGGCGGCGGAGACGGTCACACCGAAGGAATCCCCCGGTGAGGCGGCGGTGGCGACGCCTTCGGTGCCCTGGGTGACGCGGTAGGAGGAACCCGGGCCGCTCGGACCCCCGCGCAGGACCTGTACGGCTCCGGCGTACTTGTTGTACCGCTCGTCGCCGATCGCGAGATCGCCGTAGCCGTCCTTGTCGAAGTCGGCTATGACTCCCTCGCCCCGGTAGTTCGCCGAGGCCGCGTTGTAGGTGGTGGGCTTGGCGGACTTGACGGTGGAGCCGCCGCGCAGGAACCAGACACCGGAGGTGACCCGGTCGTTCGCATAGCCCTGCCCGAGGACATACAGATCGGTCGCCTTGTCCCGGGTGACCTTCCCGGCGACCAGGGCGCCGGTCTCCATCAGCTGGGTCTGGTGGCCCGGGGTGTGCTCGGTGACCTTGCCCGTGGTGCCCTTCACCGAGGAGAAGCCGCCCCGGTAGATATGGACGGCCGGGCGCATCCTGTCGTTGCTCGTGGTGGTGACCGCCAGATCGGCCTTGCCGTCACCGTCGAAGTCACCGGCGGCGAGGGCGTGGCCGAGGCGCTTGTGCTCGAAGGAGGCGGTGACGGGCAGGGCGGTCGCCCTGCTGCCGAGGCCGGACTTCGAGCCCCAGACGATGACGACCATGCCCCGCCAGGCGTGCTTGCCGACCTTCTCGGTGCTGTCGGCGGTGGCGAGGTCGCCGTAGCCGTCGTTGTTGAAGTCGGCGGTGGTGATGCTGGTGCCGAAGCCTTCGGAGCCCTTGCTCAGAACACCCGGTATCCCGGGGCTGTTCTGGTCGAAGGCGTGCTTCTTGCTTCCGGGGCCCTTGGCGGTGCCGTAGTACACCGTGACCGAGCCGCCGCCCTCGGTGAGCGCGTAGTCGCGGAGGCCGTCGCCGTTGAAGTCGTCGGTGTGCTGGGCGGCCTGGGCGGCCTGGGCGGCCTTGGCGGGCTTCGCGGCCTGGGCCGTGGCGGGCGCGGCGGACGCGGGCGCGGCGGTGGAGGCCCCGGCGGAGGCCGAGAGCAGACCGCCGGTCAGCGAGGCGGTGACGGCCGTCGCCAGAGCGAGACGGAGGCCGGGGCGGGCCCGGAGGCCGTGATGGGGACGGAGGGACAAGCGGGTCTCCTGGTGGTGTGAACTCCCGTTCGGGTACACGAGAAGACTCGCACCTCCCGCCGACAGTTGTACGAGGCTGTGGATATCGCCGGGCCTGTGGATACGGCGCTCACCCGGGAGGGTGACCGTACCGCCGTGGTCCGGGCATCCATCGCGTCAGGACCGGGTGGCGGTACCGCACTCCTCGCCGCCGGACCGCCGCATCCGCTCGGCCATCGGCGTGCTGCGGTCGTACGGATCGACCGCCGGACCGCCATCGGTGCCGGACGCCGCCGGGGTGCCGAAACGGGGCCTCAGATAGCCGGTGACGGGACCGCAGCCACCGTTGGTGGTGTGGACGGTGTGGGAGACGAGGGAGAGCGTCCCGGGCTTGGTCACCACGCGTGCGGGGGTGTCCCAGTCGACCACCACCTCGCGCCGGACGATCGTGCGCGCGACCTCGTCCCCGCCCGCCGCCCGGGTCACCGGATAGACGAAGGTGACATCCGCGGCCACCCGGAGGGCGCCGTCGTCCCCCTCCCGGAAGGTGAGACGGCCCCGGGTCCTGATGTCGTCGCCGAGGGGACGTGCCCGCTCCGGGTCGAACCGGCTGAAGAGCGTCAGCGGATCGTCGTCCCGGTCCGGCGCGCGGAAGGAGGCCGAGAGGAAGTCCTGGACATCGCGCTGATGAGGATTGATCATCTCGATGGCCCGGCCGGGGCGCCCGCCCCGCAGTACCTCCGGGTCCAGGCTCGACGCGGCCAGGAACTCCCGGGTCCGCTCCAGTGCCCGCGCCACCTGCGCCTCGCTCATCCATCCGGTGGCCCGGGCCGTGGGCAGCGCGATCCCGGCCGTACCGCTCGCCCACCGCGCCGCGGGCGACCCCCGGAACGGCTCCTCCCGCGTCGGCCGCTGCTCCGTCCCGGCGGCCGCTGCTCCGGCGGGCGGTGTTCCGGCGGCGGTGCGCTCATCCCCGGCGGCCCGCGCCCCGTCGCCGCCGCCGAACCAGTCGGTCACCCCGCCCGGCAGCAACACCGCGACCAGGACGGCGACCGAGGCCAGCAGCCCGGCGACGTACCAGCCCGTCCGCCGCTTCGGCTGTGCCGGGGAGTACGCGCGCCACGGCGCGGGCTCCGCCGGATTCTCGCGCAGCCGCCGCGCCACGGTCCTCGCCCGCGCCGACGGTTCCGAGGGCGCGTCCGGCACGCCCTCCACCGACTCCTGGAGGAACCGCTCCCACTCCTCGTCGGACACGGACGAACCGTCCTGTCGTCCCCCGCCTGTCCCCACACCCGACTCCCCACGGCACCCCGGCCGGGCGCCTTCTCAGAACTGACCACGGCATGGTCGCACAGCGCCCGAGCCGGTCACACACGGCGGTGGCCTGGGCATTTGCGCTCATGGATCCACTCCACCTCTGGAGCGGGGCGCCGGTGCCGGGGGTCAGGAGAGCAGCCGGGCGACGACCGGGTCCAGGAACTCCGCCGCCAGGGCGGCCCGTCGGCGGCGGCGGGCCAGGTCGGTATCGGCATCGGGGGCCGTGTCGGCGCTGTTCTCGGGGGCGTCGGCGCTGACACCTCCGTAACGGCGTCGCTGGATGTCGGCCACCAGTTCCGCCGGGGCGCCGAGTTCGGTACGGAGGACATCGAGGGCCTCGCGCTTGGTGATCAGGCGGCCGTCGCGCAGGGTGATGTGCATCCGGGCCACCGTGAGCAGGGCGAAGTCCAGCCAGCCGTCCTGGAGCAGCAGTTCGGACCGGAGCGCGGGGAGATCGGAGAGGGTCCCGCGCAGCTCGCCGAGGATGTGGTCGGCGAGTCCGCGGTCCGTCACCGGGGGCAGCAGGCCGCCGGGCGGGCGGCCGTACAGCACCCGGCCGAAGGTGTGCAGTTCCCGGCGGGCGACCGGGGTGAGCGGGCGGGCGAAGTACTCCCGGTGGGCCCAGACCGGATGGTCCCGGGCGGGATCCTCCAGTCCGGTGCGGGGGAGATACGAACAGTGCAGACCGCCCGCGAGGGGCTCGTCCCGTATCAGCTGTTCATGGAGGGCGACCAGCCGGCGCTCCTCCCCGGGGGTGCAGGGCCGTTCGACCACGGCGACCAGGTCGAGGTCGCTCCGGCCGGGACGGTAGTCGGTGCCCTCGGCGATCGAACCGTGGATCCAGAGCGCCACGAGCGGTAGGAAGGGCGGGCGCAGCGCCTCGGTGAAGCGGGCGAGGAGGTCATCGGTGGCGGGGTGTCCGGTCGGGCCCGGCCCGGCTTCGGTGGAGGTCCCGGGTCGTCCGGCGGCGGGGGGAGTGCTCTCGGTGCCAGTCGTCATGACAGGCAGTCTGCGGCGACGGGCACCGCCGGGGCCACCCGTCGGCGGGCCGGGCCCGGACCGGACCCGGACCCGCCGACGGGTGGACCGGTGGGGCCCGTCAGGGGGACGGTGAGCCGAGGGCGTCCAGCGACTCGGGCAGGGTCTGCCCGCCGTCCACGGTCAGGGTCTGGCCCGTGATGAACGCCGCCTCGTCGGAGGCGAGGAAGAGCACCGCGTGCGCGATGTCCACGGTCTCGCCCAGCCTGCGCAGCGGGATCGAGGCCGCCATGGAGCGCAGATACTCCTCGCCGAGGCCGGCCAGTCCCTCGGTACGGACATTGCCGGGCAGGACCGCGTTGACGGTGATGCCGTGCGGCGCCAGTTCGACGGCGGCGGTACGGAGGAAGCCGAGCTGGCCCGCCTTGCTCGCGCCGTAGTGGGACCAGCCCGGGTAACCGGTGGTCGGCCCGGTGATCGAGGAGGTGAGGACGATCCGGCCGTGGCGGGCGCGTTCCAGCGCGGGCAGACAGGCCCGGACGGTGAGAATGCAGCCCCGGAGGTTGACGTCCAGCACCTCGTCCACATCGGCGGCGGTCATCTCCCGCAGGGGCTTCTCCGGGAAGATCCCCGCGTTGGCGCAGAGGACGTCGATGCCCCCGTGCAGCCGGACGGCCTCCGCCGCCAGCTCCTCGATGGCCTCCGGATCCTTCAGATCGACGCCGATCCCGGAGACCCGGCCGCCGGTGGTACGGGCGAGCGCGCCGGCGACGGTACGGGCCACCTCCCCGTCCCGGCCGGTGAGCAGCACGGCCGCGCCCTGGCGGGCGAAGAGTTCGGCGATCCCGTGCCCGATGCCGCGTGTCCCGCCGGTCACGATGACGGACCGGCCCTCCCAGCGTGTGAACGTCATACGTCGTGCCCCTTGTTCGGTGCCCGGCCGCTCGGCCGGTGGCGGGGGCACGTTAGCGGAGCCCGCCGCCCCCGGCCGGGCGCCCGCGTGCCGCGAGCGGCCGATTGCCGACGGTGGACCGGTGTGCCGGGCGCGGCACGGCACGGGGCCGGCACCCGGGGCGCTGGGAGGGGAGGGGGCGGACGCCTCGGCGGCTCAGGGGCCCGTGGTCCGGAGCACCGGTCCGCGAACGGCTGGAATCCATCCCTCCCGGAACCGCCGGGACCGCCGGGATCGCCGGGATCGCCGGGACTGCCGGGACTGCCGGGACCGGCCCGGTCCGTTGTCGCCGCACCCCGGCGCCCTGGGCGGGAGGCCTCGGGCCCGGTCCCCGGTCGCTGGCACGGGGGAGTTCTCCCTGGTGGGGACAGGTGATCCCGTACCCTTTCGCTGATATGACGCCAACGGGCGGCGACCGCCCGGGGCAGAGCGTGAGAGGGGCGGGGCCCATGCCGTACGACTCCAGGACGGGCAGGGCCCTCGATGTCCTGGTCTCGCTGGCCGACCCGGACCAGGGGGAGCGGGTGCGGGCGCGGATCGGGCTCGACGGTCCGCCGGGGCCCGTCGTCCCGGACGAGTGGACCGCCCTCCGGGAGTTCTTCACCGTCCCGATGCCGCTCAGCGGCCGGTTGTGGATGCTGGAGGAGGACGAGCCGCTGCGGAACCGTCTGGTCCATCTGTCCGGTGGGCTGCCGGCGGCGCTCCGGCTGGCACTCCTCAACGGGGAGCCCTTCGGACCGGGCCGGGGCGAGTCCGTCCCGCGCATGACGGAGCTGCTGGTCGCCGAGGAACCCGAGGGCTCGCCCGCCCTGTCCCCCCAGGAGTTGATACCCGCGCTCCGGGCGGTCGCCACCATGCGTCGGGGCCGCCGGATCGCCCGCTGGATCCCCCGTGACGCCTGGCAGCGCGTGATCGACGCCGATGACGAGCAGCCCCTCCCCGGCTATGCGCGATGGGCCCTCGCCCTGCGGCCCGACTGTCCCGCCGTCCTGCGCGAGCGGCTTTCCGGCCACCCCTCGTACGCCCACCGGATGCGTGCCGCCGGCCTGTTCGACAACCCGGGCACCTATGCGGCCACGGCCCGTCCGGCCCGTACGGCCCTCGCCGTCCTGGACATGGGCCGCTGGGCGTTCCCCCGCCGGATACCCGAGGCCGAGGAGGTGCTGCGCCCGCTGGTACGAGGGTCACTGGGGGCGGACACCGAGGCCTGGGCCGCCCTGGCGCAGCGGCTGCCGACCTTCACCGGGACGGTGCCCGAACTGATCACGACGGCGGGCGCCACCGCTTGAGGTTGCGCGGGTACGGGAGTTCCGGGCGGGTCACCACGCCGCCTCCCGGTAGTCCTTGAGGAAGACGCCCGACACCGGGTCGCCCGCCTCGCCGCGCACGATCGGGTCGTACACCCGTGCCGCCCCGTCCACGATGTCCAGCGGGGTGCGGAACCCCTCGGAGGCGATCCGGTTCTTCTTGGGCAGAGGGTTCTCGTCCGTGATCCAGCCGGTGTCGACGCTGCACATATGGACACCCTGGGCGGCGAGTTCCGGTCCGCTGGTGCGGGTGAGCATATTGAGGGCGGCCTTCGCCATATTGGTGTGCGGATGGCCCGGGGTCTTGTTGCGGACCGTGAACCGCCCCTCCACGGCGGTCACATTGACGACATACCGCCGGGGGTACGGGGCGGCCAGCAGCAGCGGGAGCAGCCGGTCCACCAGCAGCGCCGGGGCGAGGGCGTTGACGAGCTGGGTCTCCAGCAGCTCGGCCGGGTCCATCTCGCCGATCCGGGCGGACCAGGAGTTCACCGGGGCGTCGTCGGGCAGCAGCCCGGCCTCGTCGGCCTCCGCGAGGACCAGCGCGAGCGCGCCCCGTGCCGTGGGGGCCTCCAGGGCCCGCATCGGCGCGTAGCCGGGGGCCGGCCAGGCACCCGGGGGAAGCTCCGGGCCCTCGCCGGCGGCGAGCAGGGCATAGGAACCGGGCGGGCGCCGGACGGTCTGGGCGGCGTTGTTCACCAGGATGTCCAGCGGTTCGCCGTCCCGGCGGAGTCGTTCGCAGACCCCGAGGACCTGCCGGGGGTCGCGCAGATCGACGGCTATGACGGTCAGCCGGTCGAGCCAGGCCCCGCTGCCCGGCGCGGCCCGGAAGCGGCGCAGGGTGTCCTGCGGGAAGCGGGAGGTGACCAGGAGTTCGGCCCCGTCCCGCAGCATCATCAGGGCCAGCTGGAAGCCGATCTTCACCCGGGCGCCGGTGATCAGCGCCCGGCGGCCGGTGAGATCGGTGGAGAGCCCCCGGCGCGCGGTGTTGTCATCGGCACAGGCCGGACAGAGCGCATGGTAGAAGGCGTCGGCCCGGCGGTAGAACGACTTGCAGACATAGCAGCGCCGGGGCCGGCGGAAGGCCCCGGCCGACCCGGCCGGCACCGGATCCAGCGGCGCGTCCTCGCGCCGGGCGACGGCCCCGGTCGCCGTCGCGGCCACGACCAGGGCGTCCGCATCGGCCCGGGTCTTCCTGCGGGCCTTGCGGCGGCGGTGCCGGCCGTCGCGCGCGAAGGACTCCGCGACCTGCTCGGCGCGGAGCCGGACGGGGTCGTCGAGAGGGAGGGCGCGCAGCCTTCCGACGGTGCGGTGGAAGGCGGCGAGTTCCGCTTCGCCGACGACCCCGTCCGTGTCACCGGGCCGCTCCCCGTCGCCGGTCCGCTCCTCGCTGTCACGCGGATCCCCGGTACCGGTCCCGATCCCGTCGGCGCGCCGCTCCCCGTCCCTGATATGTGTCATGTCCGCTCTGTTCCGCTGTCGCTCCTGGTGCCCCGGCCGGATTCGAACCGGCGTGTTCCCTCTTGTCGAGAAGGCGCGTCTGCCTCTGCGCTACGGGGCGGCCGCCCGGAAGGTCGGATTCGAACCGACGTGTCTCGACGGGAGAGTCGGCGCGCCTGCCTCTGCGCTACATCCGGACAGCCTCGTGATCATACCGTCGGACCGTCACACCGATCCGGGCGGGAGGGTGCCCCGGGTGTCACCGGAAGCCCCGGGTGCGACGGGAAGCCCGGGGTGTCACCGGAAACGACGGATGTCAGCGGAAGCGACGGGCCACCGCGTGGAAGGACCGCTTCGGCTCCCAGCACCCGGTCTCCGCGTACCCCCGCCGTGTCCCGGACGGATAGGTCCTGACCAGCGCGAAGCTGGCGATGTCCAGATCGTGGCGGCGCTGCGGCGCATGGGGCGAGTCCGGGGCGATGAACTGGTAGAGGAACGCTCCGTGCATCCCCTCGGCGGAGTACAGATCCAGCAGCTCCCCCACCTCATCGGCCTGCTCCCGCTCGTCGCGCACATAGCCGTCGCGGACCACCGGGGGCTCCCGCTCCCAGTCGACCGCGAAGAACCCCGAACCGCCCTCGTCCCGCGCCCCGGTGAAGGTGCAGCAGCCGAACTCGGTGATGAGGACGGGCCTGCCCCACCGGTGCAGGGCCCGCAGCCGCGCGGTGTACATGGCCCTGTTCTGCGCGTTCCGGTACAGATTCACACCGACCTGGTCGAAGACCTTCCAGTCGATCTCCTCCCACTCCCCGGAGCTGTAGGTGACCGGACCCCCGAACAGGGGGCGTACGGTCCTCAGCGCCCGGCCCAGGAAGGCGTTCAGCCGCTGCTGATAGCCGGCCGACTCCGGGCGCTCCAGCGCCTGACCGCGCTCGATGTAGTTGTTCCCCGGCACCAGACCGGACATGAAGATGGTCAGCTCGGTGCCGAGGGAGATCCCCACGCCGGGGTGGCGGGCGCGCAGCACCTCGGCGGCGGACGCCACCGAGGTGACCAGGGCGAGCGTCTCCTCGGCGCTCCGGTCGAACTGCCGGGGCTCGAACCAGACGAAGAGGCCGTGCTCCGCCGCGATGGCCGCCGCCTCCGTCAGCCGGTCGAGACGGTGCCCGAGCAGCATGACCGCGTTCGCGCCCAACTGCCGCGCGATGGCCGCGATCTCCCGGCGGACGTACTCGGTGCGCCAGACCTCGCCGTCCGTGTCGTAGTTGACGCCCCGGACGGCGAGCGGTCCGGGGGTACGCGGCGACGCCGGGGCGGAGGTCTCCGCAGGGGCCGCCGTACGGGCCCGTGCGGGGTCCGCGACAGAGGCGGCGGCGAGGGCGGCGGCACCCACGAGCAGGGGGCGGCGGGGGATCGGTACAGAGGTCATACGACCACCCTGGCGGCGGGGCGGCCGGCGGGGCATCGGCCGAAGGGATACCGGGTACCGACCGAAGTCGACCCCCCGCCCGACTTTCGGCGCGCCCCGGGGCAGCCGTGAAGGAAGCCATGGGGAAAGCCGTGGGGGAAGCCGGGTACCCCCGGCTCTTTCGGGCGCTCCGGCGGGGGAGCACACCAGGTCCCGGATACGGGACCGGCGGCCGGGCGACTCGAACGTGTGCGGGAGTCCCTAGTACCACCGGAGCGTGTTCCAAACCTCCAAAGGATCAAGTTCACCGTATCGAAGGACGAAAGGCGCCTTCCAATGGCTGAACGGCAGTGCCAAAGCCTACGGTTCTCGCGGATCCGGGACGGACTTCCCAGATACCTCCTCCTCTTCCCTCTGTACCTCAGTACACCCAACTGACGTGCGCCTACGCAGAACGCCGTCCTGATGAAGGAGAGCCCCGCACGATGAGCGTGGACACCAGCCCGGAGCCGCGACCGGAAGCACGCCCGCAGAGCAGCCTCAGTACAGCGGCGGCTCGTAATCTCGCCACCACGACCAAATCCGCGCCGCAGATGCAGGAGATCACCTCCCGCTGGCTGCTCCGGATGCTCCCCTGGGTGGAGGTCGCCGGTGGCACCTACCGGGTGAACCGCCGGCTCACCTACACCGTCGGCGACGGTCGTATCGACTTCGTCCAGGACGGCGCACAGGTCCGCGTGATCCCCAGAGAGCTGGGTGAACTCTCCCTGCTGCGCGGCTTCGACGACGAGGAGGTGCTCACCGCGCTCGCGGAGCGCTGTGTGCAGCGCGACTTCCAGGCCGGCGAGGTGCTGGTCGAGCGGGGGACCCCCGCCGACCGGATCCATCTGATCGCCCATGGCCGTATCGACCAGATCTCCGTCGGCGCCTACGGCGACGAGACGGTGACCGCCGTCTTCGCCGACGGCGCCCGCTTCGGCCAGGAGGCGCTGCTGGACTCCCACGCCACCTGGGAGTACACCGCCGTGGCGCGCAGCTCCGGCACCCTGCTGACCCTCTCCCGTGAGGAGTTCGCCGCCGTCCTGGCCGGCTCGTCCGCCCTCCAGTCCCATGTCCAGGAGTTCCGGGCGCTGCCGGAGCAGCGGCAGAACCGCCAGGGCGAGGCGGAGATCGCCCTGTCCGCCGGGCACGAGGGCGAGGCCGAACTCCCCGGCGCCTTCGTGGACTACGAGTTGAAGCCGAGGGAGTACGAACTCTCCATCGCGCAGACCGTGCTGAAGGTCCACACCCGGGTCGCGGACCTCTACAACCAGCCGATGAACCAGACAGAGCAACAGCTCCGGCTCACCATCGAGGCGCTGCGCGAGCGCCAGGAGTTCGAGCTGATCAACAACCGTGAGTTCGGTCTGCTGCACAACGCCGCCTTCAACCAGCGGATCCAGTCCCACTCGGGCCCGCCCACCCCGGACGACCTCGATGAGCTGCTCTGCCGCCGCCGTGGTTCCAAGTTCTTCTTCGCCCACCCCCGGACCATCGCGGCGATCGGCCGCGAGTTCAACGCCCGGGGGCTCTACCCGGACCATGTCGATGTCGGCGGACAGCAGGTGCCGGCCTGGCGCGGGGTCCCGATCCTGCCGTGCAACAAGATCCCGATCACCAAGGAGAACACCAGCTCCATCCTGGTGATGCGTACCGGCGCGGACAACCAGGGCGTCGTCGGACTGAACCAGACCGGCCTTCCGGACGAGTACGAGCCCGGGGTCTCGGTGCGTTTCATGGGCATCGACGAGAAGGCGATCATCTCCTACCTGGTCACCACGTACTACTCCGCCGCCGTTCTGGTGCCCGACGCGCTCGGTGTGCTGGAGAACGTGCAGATCGCCCGTTCCAGCGCCTGACCGGACCGAGCGACGACGTGTTCCCCCACGGCCCCGTGGGGGAACACGGGACGGGCGTATGAGCGGGTACGAGGGAACCTCCCCGCCGGGAAGACGCCCCGGGCCCGGACGCCGGGAACAGACCAACTCACTCAAGGAGTCGTGGTGCCGTCATGAGCACCGAAGCCCTACAACGCATCCTGCGCGGCCCGAACGGTCTGGGCACGGCGGGCCTGCGCCTGGCACGGCGGGAGGAGGCGCCGGCGCCCGTCGGCGGGGATCCGGCCGGTGACGACCTCCGGGCCGGTGACCAGGGACCGGCCGGTGACGCGGGCCCGGCCGGGGAGGAGCCGCCCGCCGGGGGGCCGCCGCGCACCGGCACCCCGGTCCCCGGCCTCTATCACCACCCGGTGGCGGAGTACGACACCGTGCGCGCCGACGAGGTCGGCCGCAGGGTCAAGGCCTGGGCCATCGACGAGATCGAGCTGTATCCCCCGGAGTGGGAGGAGGAGTTCGACGGGTTCGGTGTGGGGACCTATATGACCGTCTGCCACCCCGACGCCCCGACCGTCGACCATCTCATGGTCGCGGCCCGTCTGATGGTCGCCGAGAACGCGGTGGACGACTACTACTGCGAGGACCACGGAGGATCGCCCGTCGGGCTGGGCGGGCGGCTGCTGCTGGCGCACACCGCCCTCGATCCGCTCCACACGGCCCCGGAGTACCAGCGCCCCTGGGCCGAGTCGTTCGCGTCGGACGCCCCCCGGCGGGCCTACCGCTCCGCCATGGAGCACTTCCTCCAGGTGGCCTCGCCCTCACAGGCGGACCGCTTCCGGCATGACATGGCCCGGCTGCACCTGGGCTATCTCGCCGAGGGCGCCTGGGACCAGATCGGCCATGTGCCCGAGGTGTGGGAATACCTCTCCATGCGGCAGTTCAACAACTTCCGTCCCTGCCCCACCATCACCGACAGCGTCGGCGGCTATGAACTCCCGGCGGATCTGCACGCCCTGCCGGCGCTCCAGCGGGTCATCGCCCTCGCCTCCAATGCCACCACCATCGTCAACGACCTGTATTCCTACACCAAGGAACTCAACAGCCCCGGTCGTCATCTGAATCTGCCCGTGGTGATCGCCGAACGGGAGCAGCTCCCCGAGCGCGAGGCCTATCTGAAGGCGGTCGAGGTCCACAACGACCTCATGCACAGTTTCGAGGTCGAGGCCGCGGCGCTCGCCGCTGCCTGCCCCGTACCCACGGTGGTGCGCTTTCTGCGCGGGGTGGCCGTCTGGGTCGACGGAAATCACCACTGGCACCAGTCCAACACCTATCGCTACAGCCTCCCCGATTTCTGGTAAGGAAGGAACCCGCACATGTCCGTAGACGACATGACCACTGTCCCCGACACGGTCACCATGCCCGCTCCCGCCACGCCCTATCAGGGCGATATCGCCCGCTACTGGGACGGCGAGGCGCGGCCCGTGAATCTGCGTCTCGGGGATGTCGACGGCCTCTACCACCACCACTACGGCATCGGTGAGGTCGATCACTCCGCACTCGGGGGCGACGGCCCCGACCGTGAGAAGCGGCTGATCACCGAGTTGCACCGGCTGGAGTCCGCACAGACCGATGTGCTCCTGGACCACCTCGGGACCGTCCAGCGGGACGATCTGCTGGTCGACGCCGGCTGCGGCCGGGGCGGCTCCATGGTCATGGCCCACCAGCGCTTCGGCTGCGATGTGGAGGGCGTCACCCTCTCGGTCAAGCAGGCCGATTTCGCCAACCGGCGCGCCCATGAACTCGGTATCGAGAAGTCCGTGCAGGCCCGGGTCTGCAACATGCTCAGCATGCCTTTCACCACCGGGCAGGCCACGGCCTCCTGGAACAATGAATCCAGTATGTATGTCGATCTGCACGACCTTTTCGCCGAGCATGCCCGTATTCTCGCCGTCGGCGGCCGCTATGTCACCATCACGGGCTGCTGGAACCCTGTCTACGGCCAGCCCTCGAAGTGGGTCTCGCAGATCAACGCGCATTTCGAGTGCAATATCCACTCACGCCGTGAGTACATGCGCTCACTGATCGACAACCGTCTGGTACCGCAGGCCGTGGTCGACCTGACCGAGGCGACCCTGCCCTACTGGGAGCTGCGGGCCACCTCCTCCCTGACCACGGGGATCGAGGATGCCTTTATCAATTCCTACCGGGACGGTTCCTTCCAGTACCTGCTGATCGCCGCCGACCGCGTCTGACCGGACGCGCCTCCCGTCTGGGACCATGGCGCCATGACCGAACGCAAACCACCGGGTATCAGCTTCGAGTCATGGGTCGACCGCCAGATCCGTGAAGCCGAGGCGCGGGGTGAGTTCGCCGCGCTTCCGGGAGCGGGACAACCGCTCCCGGAAGGCGTGGAAGCTCCCTACGACGAGTTGTGGTGGATCAAACGGAAGATGGTGCGGGAGGGGCTGGCCTGTCTGCCGCCCGCGCTCGCCCTCCGCAAGGAGGCGGAGGACGCGCTGGAGGCGGCCTGGGCGGCGCCCACCGCCGAGGCCGCCCGCCGGATCGTCGCCGAGGTGAATCCCCGGATCCGCGAGATGATGCTCAAGCCGCCGCCGGGCCCGCCGCTCGGCCTGAAGCCGTACGACCTCGACGAGATCGCCCGGGGCTGGCACGCCCGCCGTGCCGACCGTCCGGGCGGCGGCCCGGGGTAGCAGCGCCCGTCGGGTGGCCTTCGTCGGGCAGCCCCGTCGGGTGGCCCCCGTCGATCAGACCCCTTCCCCCCCGCACCGCTCACCCCCGGTGCCCCCGCCCTCATCGGCGGTGGGTGCCGGGGGTGAGCGGTGTGCCGGTACCCGGTCCTGTGTGCGGATCGCGGTTCCCCCGATGGGCTGGAAATGAACAGCGGAGGTGACGGCGGGCCGGAACCAAGGGGTAATCTCCGGCTGCCCTCTGAATGATCATCACGGTGAGGACCTCCGTATGAATCGCACACGTACCGCGCTCGCCGCGCTCGGCGTCACCGCCGGACTGCTGACCGCCCCGGTCGCGCACGCCGCTCCCCAGCAGCCCGCCGAGCGGACCGTGGCCGCCGCACCGCAGAGCAAGCAGTGCACCGGGAAGTTCAAGAACGACGCCCGGCTCGGCCCGAAGTGGCTGCCGAACAAGAAGCTCGCACCGGTCGGACCGCTGCTCAAGGGATATGAGCGGACCGGTGGGCTGAAGCCGGCGGACTTCCTGAAGAAGTACTGGGAGGGTCCCGCCGACACCGGCAGCTGGAAGTACCCGCCGAACGACGGCTTCGCCGAGGTCAACGGCGCCCTCGACAAGGAGCCCGCCAAGCTGCGGACCGGCCAGCGGCTGGACCGCTTCGGCTCCGAGTTCGGCAGCTATCTGGCACCCGCCGGAGACGCCTACTCCGAGCGCGCCCTGCCGCCGCAGAACCTCAACACCCGTGACGCGGCCGTCCCCTGCGACTACCGCGTCTACAAGGTGAAGAAGCCGTTCTGGGTGTGGCAGGGCAGCATCGCCCCCTGGTTCGAACAGCCCGGCGGCGGCCAGCAGATCAAGCTGGACCCGGTCTTCCTCGACCCCGGCCAGGGGCAGCGGCTCAATGTGAAGTGGCTCCTGGACAACGGCTATCTCACCGCCGTGGCACTGTAGCCCCCGGCACATGGCTGAAGAACGGCCGGAGCACCCGGGGCACCCGGATCACCCGGAGCTGGACCGGTACGCCCTGCGGGAGGCCCTGCGGGCGGCGGGCGTAGCCGACGCGTACTACCACGTCGAGGGCGTGCACGAACCCGTACCCACGCCGCCCGACCATGTCTTTCTGCGCAGGGGCCCGGAGGGAGGGTGGGAGACCGGGGTGTACGAGCGGGGCAGCCATGAGGTCATGGCACGCCATTCGCGGGAGTCCGACGCCTGTGACCGGCTGTGGCGGATGCTCGCCCCGCAGCGCTGAACCGCGACGCCGAAACCGCTGGTCGGGCGGGTGGGTGCCGGGAGCCCGGCGCTCGTGGCACCCACCGGGGCCGCTGTGCCACCGATCAGATCCGGCCAGAGAACGGGACGGCCGGGCCCCACCGTCGCATCGGCACGGATCAGCGGTGAACGACCGCGCCCGGACGGCCGTGCACACGGTGGGAGGGATGTCCGGCTCAGTGACCCGGCGTTTCTCCTGGACCGCCGGCGCGGATTGCGGCATCCGCGCCGGTATCCGTCCATCGAGGTCTCCGGAGGCAGCCGGATGTCCGGGAACGTGTGGGGTGTCCGGCGGGTGCCGGGACGGCGGCGGCGCCCTGAGCGCGTGACGCTACCCGTGCGCACCCGGCGTGACCCGCGCGCATTCGGAACCGCCCCGTACACACCCGGACCGGCCCGGACGGCCCGTCGCGGGCGGGGGCCACGGCTGCCCCTCACCCACCCCCTCCTCAGGAGTGCATATGGCCCGGCCCGAGCCGGAGTTACCCCCGGCGAGCGGAGCGGACGCCCGGCGTCTCCACGCCCTGGCCCAGGACGCCCTGCTCGCCGACCTGATCATCAGGGAACGGAGCCGCCGACTGCCCGCCGGAGTGCGCCCCTCCGGTCGCCCGGGGCCACAGCGGGCGCGGTCCCACGGAGGGCTGCTGCGTCCGATGCTGCTGGTCCGGAGCGCGCTCGCCACCGGGGGGTCCACCACCCCGGTGGTGCCCGCCGCCGTCGGCCTTGAGTTCCTGCTGACCGGCGATGGGCGCCCCGGCGACGACCCGGTGGCACGCGGACTGCCGGGGGCCCCGGCCCCGGGCGGCGCCGTCCATGACCGGCTGGGGTCGGCCACGGCGGTGGTGATGGGGAGCCTCCCCTTCCATGCTTGGTTCGAGGCGCTCTCCGAGTGTGCGGCCCGTGGGGTCCCGGAGGCGCGGATCGCCGCCGCCTGCCGGATCCAGGGCTGGTCCGCCCGCGCCGTCCGGGCCGGGCTGGCGCGGGAGCGGTCCCAGGCCGGCCGGCTGGACACCGAGGCCCGGCGCTGGCTGGAGGCGGCCCGGCTGACCACGGCCGCCCCCTTCGCCGCCGCCTGCCGGATCGGGGCGACCCTCGCCGGGGCCCGGCCCGAGCAGGCGGACGCGCTCGCCGCCTATGGCGAGCATCTGGGCGTGGCCCTGCTGATCCAGCACGAGACCCGTCCGTTCGTCCTGGCACCGCCACCGGAACCGGGCGCTCCGGAGGGACGGGAGGGCACCGGCAGCCCTCGTACCCCACGGGGAACGGGTGATACGGCCGGAGCGGGGGAGACGGCCAGGTCAGGAGAGGCAGCCGGAGCAGGGGATGCAGCCGGAGCGGGAGACACGGCCGGGACGGGGGAGACCGCCGGGACGGCGGAGGCCGAGGATGCCGAAGGGCCGATCCCGGCCGGACCATGGCCCGGGCCGCCGCCCGTACCCGTGCGCGGAACGCCCTCGCTGCCCGTGCTGCTCGCCCGCGACCGGGCCGATCCCGAGCAGCGGGCCGCCCTCCACCGGGCGTTCGCCGACCCGTATGGAGCCGGAGCCGATCGTTCCGTCCACTCCCTGGTGATCGAGACCGGCGGTCACCGGGCGGCGGCCGGGCTCGCCCGGCGCTATGCCATGCGCGCGGCGGGGGCCCTGACCGTCCTGCCCGACTCGGCCCACCGCAGACGCCTGGAGACCCTGGTGCCGGCGGTGGCGGGCGGCGCCGGACCGTTGCCCGGAACGCTCCCCTGAGCAGCACCTCGTACGACGCATCCGTCTCCCGCGCACCAGCGGCCGTCCAGCGCCACCCCAGCTCCGTACCGTCGCACTCCCGTAGATTCCGTGCCCCCTGAAGGCATGCCCTTCGAAGCCCCGTCCCGTACGCCCCTGCTCCGTACGCATCTGTCCCATGTGCCCCTGCTCCCGCTGTCCCTGCTCCCTCTGCTCCCTCTGCTCCTGTGCCGTCCCCGCGTGGCCGTACCTCGTGTGTCCGTACCTCGTTGGCCCGTACGCCCTGTGTCCGTACCCCGTGTGTGTCCGTACCCCGAGAAGGAGAGTGGCGATGAGCGCCGTCACCGATATGCCGACCGCACCCGGGGCCGTACCCGGTCTGGGGCATGCCCTGCCCCTGCTCCGGGATCCCATCACCTATCTCGACTCGCTGATCGGGCGCGGTGATCTGTTCGGTCTGCGGCTCGGGCCGAACCGGGTGGCCTTCCTCTGCGATCCCGCCACGATCCGCAAGGTCCTGGTCGACGACCGGACCTTCGACAAGGGCGGCCCGATCCTCAAGCGCACCCGGGAGGTGGTCGGCGACGGCCTCGCCACCTGCCCCCATGCCCGCCACCGCCGTCAGCGGCGGCTCTGCCAGCCGTCGTTCCAGGCGAGCCGGCTCGGCGCGTACGGGCAGATCATGGCGGAGGAGGGCGAGGCCTTCGCCGCCTCCTGGAGCGACGGCCGTACCGTGGCGGTCGCCGCCGAGACCGCCGCCCTGACCCTGCGGGTCGCGGTGCGGACGATGTTCGCCTCCGCGTACGCATCCGGGCTGCCGTCGGACTCCCGGCACCGGATCACCGATGACTTCTCCCTGCTGATCCGCGGCGCGATCCGGCGGTCCGTGATGCCGCACTGGATCGGACGGCTGCCGACCGCCGACAACCGCCGCTACCGGCAGGCGGACGAACGGATCGCGGAACTGGTCGACCGGACCATCGCCGCCCGCCGTGCGGACGGCGTCGACCACGGCGATCTCTTCTCCGCCCTGCTCCAGGCGCGGGACCCGGAGGGGGCGGGGGAGCAGCGGCGGCTGACGGACGGGGAACTCGCCGGGCAGGTCCGTACGTTCTTCATCGCGGGCGCGGAGACCACCGGGGGCACCATCGCCTGGGCCCTGACCCATCTCGCCACCCGCCCCGATCTCCAGACCCGGCTCCAGGAGGAGACCGACCGGGTCCTGGCCGGCGGACCGGTCACCCATGACGCCCTCTCCGGTCTTGAGCTGACCGCACGGGTGGTCACCGAGACCCTGCGGCTGCATCCGTCGGCCTGGCTGATGCACCGCTTCCTCACCCAGGACACCGAGCTGGCCGGGGTGGCGCTGCCCGCGGGCACCGTGGTGGCCTTCAGCCCCTATGTGGTCCACCGGAGGCCCGAGTTCTATCCCGATCCGGATGCCTTCGACCCCGACCGCTGGGCCGGCGGTCCGCCCGACCGTACCCGCTACATGCCCTTCGGCGGTGGCCCGCGGATCTGTATCGGTGAGCGGTTCGCGCTGATGGAGAGCGTCCTGGTGCTCGCGGCGATCGTGTCCCGCTGGCGGCTGGCCCCGCTCTCCCCGCTGCCGGTCCGCCCCCGGCTCAAGGCGCTGATGGCCCCGGAGGTCACCCTGCGGGTCCTCGCCCGGGACCGGGTACGGCCCGTGGGACGGGGCTGAGCGCGGGGTACGGATCCGGTACGCGGGGTTGACCCGGCGCCCGGGGCATGACCGGATGCGGTGTCATGGACACCGTCACCGTGGGGGAGTTCCTGGCGCTCGCGTGCGCCGCCGTCCTGGTCGGCTTCGCCAAGACGGCGGTCGGCGGCGCCGGGACCGTCGCGCTCGCCGTCTTCGCGGCCGTCCTCCCGGCGCGGGAGTCCACCGGGGTCCTGCTGCCGCTCCTGCTGACCGCCGATCTGATCGCCGTCCGGGCGTACCGGGGCCACACCCACTGGCCCACCCTGCTGCGGCTGTTTCCGGCCGTCGTCGCCGGGGTGGTCGCCGGGACCCTCTTCCTCGCCCATGCCGACGACCGGGCGGTGCGGACCTCCATCGGGACGATCCTGCTGCTGATGCTGGCGGTCACCCTGGCCGGGCGCCGCTCACGGGCCGCGCCTCCCGGGGGTGCCGCCGAGACACCCGCCGCGTCGCCCGGGGTCCCCGCGGCCACCGGCCGGGTACGGACCGGGGCGTACGGGCTCCTCGGCGGCTTCACCACCATGGTCGCCAACGCCGGCGGCCCGGTGCTCTCCCTCTATCTGCTCTCCGCCCGCTTCCGTGCCCTGGGCTTCCTCGCCACCTCCGCCTGGTTCTTCCTGGTCGTCAACGCCGCCAAGGTGCCCTTCAGCGTCGGCCTCGGACTCATCGACCGCCAGTCGCTCCTCCTCGACGCCGCCCTGGTGGGATTCGTCCTCCCGGGTGCCGCCCTCGGCCGCCGCTGCGCGGGCCGGATCGACCAGAGGCTCTTCGAACGGCTGGTTCTCGCGGCGACCGCCCTCGGCGCGCTGCATCTGCTGGCCCCGGTGGGGTGAGGGACCTATCCTCCGACCATGCGTGTGGCCCTCTTCGTCACCTGTGTCAACGACGCCCTCCACCCGTCCACCGGCATCGCCACCGTACGGCTCCTGGAACGCCTCGGTGTGGAGGTGGACTTCCCGGAGGAGCAGACCTGCTGCGGACAGCCACAGTTCAACACCGGCTACCGGCGCGAGACCGCACCCCTGGTACGCCGCACCGCACGGGCCTTCGCGGGGTACGAGTACATCGTCACCCCCTCCGGCTCCTGCGCCGCGATGGTGCGCGAGCACTATCCCTCCCTCGGTGAGCACACCCTCGGACCCCGGATGTACGAGCTGACCGAGTTCCTGACCGATGTCCTCGGCACCGTGGAGGTGGGCGCCTACTTCCCGTACACCGTCACCTATCACCCCTCCTGCCACGGACTGCGCTCCCTGCGCCTGGGCGACCGGCCCGTGCGGCTGCTGCGCGCGGTGCGCGGGCTGACCCTCCGCGAGCTGCCCGGGGCCGAGGAGTGCTGCGGCTTCGGCGGCACCTTCGCCGTCAAGAACCCGGATGTCTCCGCGGCGATGGGCCTGGACAAGGTCGGCAACGCCGCCGCCACCGGGGCGACGGTGCTCTGCGGCGCCGACAACTCCTGCCTCCTCCACCTCGGCGGGATCATCCGGCGCCGGCGCGAGCCCCTGCTGCCCCTGCATCTCGCCGAGATCCTGGCCGCCACCGAGGAGCACCCCTACCGCCCGCCGAGGGCCTGGGCCGGTGCCACCGCCCGGCCGTCCGCTGTCCCGGAGAGGCGGCCATGACCAGGACCGATCTCGGAATGCCGGCCTTTCCGCCCTTCCCCCGGGCCGCGGCGGAGGCCGTCCATGACCCGGTGCTCCGCGCCAATCTGCGCCATGCCACCCACACCATCCGGGAGAAACGCGCCCGTGCCGTCGCCGAACTGGACGACTGGGAACAGCTGCGCGAGGCCGGCCGCCGGATCAAGGACCACACCCTGCGCCATCTCGACCGCTATCTGCTGGAGCTGGAGGCCGCCGTCACCGCCGCGGGCGGTACCGTCCACTGGGCCGAGGACGCCGCGGAGGCCAACCGGATCGTCTCCGGGCTGGTACGGGCCACCGGCGAACGCGAGGTCATCAAGGTCAAGTCGATGGCCACCCAGGAGATCGGACTCAACGAGGCCCTGGCCGCCGACGGGATCCGGGTGTACGAGACGGACCTCGCCGAACTCATCGTCCAGCTCGGCGACGACCGGCCCTCGCACATCCTCGTCCCCGCCATCCACCGCAATCGCGGCGAGATCCGGGACATCTTCCGCGCGACCATGGGCGACTGGGGCCGGCCCGCCCCCGAGGACCTCGGGGACAGCCCCCGGGAACTCGCCGAGGCGGCCCGGCTGCATCTGCGGGAGAAGTTCCTGCGGGTCAAGGTCGCCGTCTCCGGGGCCAACTTCATGGTCGCCGACAGCGGCACCCTGGTGGTCCTCGAATCCGAGGGCAACGGCCGGATGTGTCTGACCCTGCCGGAGACCCTGATCTCCGTCGTCGGCATCGAGAAGACCATCCCGACCTGGCGCGACCTGGAGGTCTTCCTCCAGACCCTGCCGCGCTCCTCCACCGCCGAGCGGATGAACCCGTACACCTCCCTGTGGACCGGCACCACGGACGGCGACGGGCCGAGCGCCTTCCATCTGGTCCTGCTCGACAACGGCCGCACCACCGCCCTCGCCGACGACATCGGACGGCAGGCCCTGCGCTGCATCCGCTGCTCGGCCTGTCTCAATGTCTGTCCGGTGTACGAACGGGCCGGGGGGCATGCGTACGGCTCCGTCTACCCCGGGCCGATCGGCGCGGTCCTCAGCCCCCAGCTGCGCGGGATCGAGAATCCGGTCGACGCCTCGCTGCCGTACGCCTCCTCGCTCTGCGGCGCCTGCTACGAGGTGTGTCCGGTCGCCATCGACATCCCCGGGATCCTGGTCCATCTGCGGGAGCGGATCGCCGAACGCGGCGGCCCGGGACACCGCGTGGAGAAGGCCGCGATCCGGGCGGCGGGGTGGCTGCTGGACCACCCGGGGGCCCTGGCGGCGGGGGAGCGGCTGGCGGGGGCCACCCGTGCGGTCCACCCCTCCCGGCTGCCGGGGGCGGGGGCCTGGACGGACAGCCGGGAGCTGCCCGAGATGCCGCGGGAGTCGTTCCGCGCGTGGTGGCGGAGGAACCGCCGATGACCGGTTCGGCGCGCGACCGCGTCCTCGCCCGGATCCGTGCCGCCGTCGCGGACGCGCCGCCCGCGCCACCGCCCGAGCGCGACTACCGCGACAGCCATACGGGGGGTGATCCGGCGGCCCTCATGGATCTGCTCGACCGCAATCTCACCGAGTACCGGGCCACCGTGCACCGCACCGACCCGGCCGGTCTCGCCGCACTGATCGGGGAGATCCTGACCGGGCACGGCGCCCGCACGGTGGTGGTGCCCGAGGGGGTGCCCGACGGCTGGCTCGCCGCCACCGCCGCCGAACCGCGCCATGACGGTCCGCGCCGCGAGGGCCCGCGCCGGCCGGGTGGGTCCGCCCCGCTCACCGCCGCCGAGCTGGACGCCTGCTCCGCCGTCCTCAGCGGCTGCGCCCTCGCCATCGCCGAGACCGGCACCCTCGTCCTGGACGGGGGAGCGGCCCAGGGGCGCCGCGCCCTGACCCTCGTACCCGATCTGCATCTGTGCGTGGTGCGCGCCCCCGGCCAGATCGTGCCCTCGGTGCCCCGGGCGCTGCCGCGTCTCGATCCGACCCGCCCGCTCACCTGGATCTCGGGGCCGTCGGCCACCAGCGACATCGAACTCGACCGGGTCGAGGGGGTGCACGGGCCCCGGCGGCTGGAGGTGATCCTGCTGCTGGAGGAGTGAACCCCGTGCCGGGCCCCCGGTGTCAGCGGGTCAGCCGGGGGGACTCGGCCACCGGGTCGACCGGGCCCGCCCCGCTCTCCACCCGTGCGGCGAGGGAGCGCGCCCAGACGGCCAGGCCGGCGGTGTCCACCCCGTACGGACCGGTGCTCTCCTCCGTGATCCGGTCCGCGCCCCGGCGCAGCAGCCGGGCCCCGCCCCGGGCATTGCCGCGCGCGGCATGGGTCAGCCCCACCGCCAGCTGCGCGAGCCCCCGCCAGAGCTCGCGCTCGGCCTCCGGCCCGGACTTCCAGGCGTCCTCGAAGACCTCATGGGCATGGAAGGGCAGGCCCGCGTCGAGCAGCCGCTGCGCCTCCGCCAGGGTGGCGCCCGGGGTCCGCACCACCCCCTCGGGCTGCCGGGCCACTCCCGGTGCCCCATAGGGCAGCGGTCGGCCCAGCCCGTCCCGGGGCCGCGCACTGCGGGCCCGCCCCTCGGTGTCCCGGTCCCTCGCCGCGCCACTCTTCCGTCGTTCCACCCCTCGATTCTCCCCCCTCGCCCTCAAGGCTCCCTGGCACGCTCCCCGACCCCGCCGCGGACCACCCCGGCGGCCCGCCCGGTCATGGTCCACAGCGCCCCCCTACGTGGGGTAATGTTGTCTTGCACGCCGGGCCACAGGGCCGGAAGGCGAGCAAACGGGACGTGGCGCAGCTTGGTAGCGCACTTGACTGGGGGTCAAGGGGTCGCAGGTTCAAATCCTGTCGTCCCGACCAGCGTTTTCGCAGGTCGTAGGCGGTATCGGAGAAATCCGGTACCGCCTTCCGGTTTTTCTTGGGGACCAGTTGGGGACCAGCGGATCCAGCGGTGCCTGGCGGGTCCTGCCGGGGACACGGGCAGGGCGACCGGTGCGCGGACAGGGCTGGGATAGACGCTGAGGGATGGGCCGGCGTCGGTGATCTTGTGCATGTCGGGGTGGAGGTATCTCGGTACCAGGGAAGTTCACGCTGGAAAGTGCCCTCTTGGCAGAAGACGCTCATCTCCGCCGCTCTGGTAACCATCCCGAGGACTGCCGACTCCGCGAGCTCAGGGCGGGGAGTGTGCCCCGCGCCTTCTGTCGGCCTTTTGGGCGCCGAAGACCCGGGACCGAACGGCGTGTGCATTCCACGAGCTGGTCCGGCTGCGTGGCAGGCCCGGCGGGATCGATCCCGCCGGGCGCTGACCTCTGTTGTACGTCGTCTCGGCCCGTATCGGCTTGATCGGCGGCGGAGTGGAGCCGGTGCTCCTGCCTGCCGGACCGTGCTGTGCGCGTGCCCCACCGCAACGGGGCCGGATCTCTGTGGAGGGTGCTCATCAACCCCCGGCCGGGGGCTGGGGGCAGTGTTCTGTCAGGCCTTGCCGTAGCGGTACTCGGAGGCGACGGTGCCCGTGGGGGTGCGCAGGGTGGCGGTGTCGCCCTTGTCGTTCCAGATCGCGCGCTTGCTGTGGAAGGAGAAGCCGCCCCATTCGGGGTGGATCTCGTTGGTGTGGATACGGATGCGCCGACCGGGCCAGAGGATCGCGGACGGCAGGGCGAGGTTCTGGCCTTCGTCTCCCGCGTCCACGGTCCAGCCGTCGAGGTTGACCTGGTACACGCTGCGGTTGAGGATCTCCACGTACTCGTCCGACTGGGTGCGTGCGACGTTGCCCTGGTGCACGGTGGTAATTCGCAGATCCGGGGCGTCGGTGCGGACCATGACCGCCATCACGGAGACCGCGGTGTCACTGTTCTCCGGGCTGGCGAAGGAGGGGTTCACCAGTGGGCTCGGCGTGGTTTCCCGGCCCGGGGCCGCGAACCTGGTGACGTGGGCCACGTAGGTGGTGCCGTCGAGGTCGATCCCGGGGCCCCAGCCGCCGAGGAAGTCGATCACGTCGTCGACGGGACCGCCGAGGTCCGGGGTCTCCTGGTGGCGGATTGCGTAGCCGTTCTGCAGCGAACGGCCGTCGGGGAACGTGAGGGTCAGTGCCAGCCGGGCGATGAAGCCGGGGCCGGCCGCCCCGGTGGGGCGGTTCGCGTGGGTCAGGGTTCCGACGATGAACTCCGAGCCGTCGGTGGGGATCTCACCGGTGGCGCCCTGGAAGGTGAGGGAGTTGGGCGCGCCGCCCTCCGGCGGTAACCCCCAGGTCAGCTGTCCCGTGCCGAGCCCGCCGGCGTTGGGTGCGGGCGGAAGCATCACAAAGTCCAGCCAATGGGCTGTCGACGTGGCTGTGTGCATGTCCTGAACTCCCTTGTCCCCACCTGGCCATTCCAGGCATTCACCGGCTGAACGTAGTCGGCCGACCTCCAAGCCGTGCCGACTATCGGAAAGTCCGGTTGTCCGGGCCGAAGGTCCGGTATAACGACCCCGCCGGGCCGTGGCCGGGCCCGGCTCTTCCGAGGCCGGCCACCGGCTCGGCGACCGATCTCGCGCCGACGCCACCCGCACGGCCCTCGCCACCCACCTGCCCCACCAGGACGACATCCGCGAGGGGAAAGCCGCCGGAGTCAGTGGTGCAGTCCTGGAGAGCGGTTGTGGCGGTTGGGGCTTCAGCCGGTGTTCGGGCCGGCGATGCGGTTGATCCATTTCTCGACGGCGTGAGCGGTGGTTTCGGCGTGTTCCCGCGTCATGGTCAGGTGGTCGCCGGGCGTGGTGGTGCTCGGGACGAGGGGGAATTCGGCCTTCAGGCCGAGGGTCGGCGTCTCGGCCGCCACAAGGAGGGCGGGTAGTCGGGGGTGGTCCGGCTTCCATGCGGTGAACAGGTCGAAGTAGTGGCTCATCGCGGTGAGGCCGGCTGTGTCGAGGAGGTCCGCCTCTCCGGTGTGTTCCCAGGAGCGCCAGGTCACTTCGGTCGCGAGGTCGGGTGTGATCTCACGGCCGACGCCGGTGTCCAGGAGGACGACTCCGAGGGGTGGGTTCGGGTGGCCGGAGAGCTGCTGGGCTGTGGCGTAGGCGACCCAGCCGCCGCTGGAGTGTCCCAGCAGTACGTAGGGTTCGCCCTGTGACGCTTCCCGCGCGGCTTCGGCCATGGTGCTGACGAGCGTGTCCCGGGTGGGCGGCAGCGGTTCGCCTTCGGTGTAGCCCGGGAGTGGGAGTACGGTCACGCCCCGGTGCGGGTGCAGGTACCGGGCCAGCGTCCGGTACTGGAGTGGGTCGGCCGGGGCGGGCAGCGCGGGGACGCAGATGATGCGGGGCGCCCACCCTCCCTGGGCCAGGACTGTGGGCCGGGCCGGCGCCGCCCGTGTCCTCCCGCGGCGTTCCGCGGCCAGACGCGTCTTGGTGGCGGCGCGTGCCGTCGTCGTGGCGCCGGCCGGGTCGCCCGCCCGTCGCGCGGCGTGGTAATCGGCGATGTGATGGTCCGGCCCCTCGGTGCCGGTGCCGGGCGGGGCGCTGGTGGAGGAGAGCAGGGTGGTGAGATGTTCGGCCAGCTTCCGGGGGGTGGGGTGGTCGAAGACCGCGGTCGTGGCCAGGTGAACACCTGTCGCGATGGTGAGGCTGTTGCGGAGCTGGACGGACGCGAGGGAGTCGAACCCGGCGGCGCGGAAGGGGCCGTCCGGGTCCACGGCGTCCCCGCCAGTGTGTCCGAGCGCCGAGGCGGCGCGGTCGAGCACGAGATCGAGCAGGGCGACTCGCTGCTTCTCGGCTCCGAGGCCGGCCAGTTGAAGGGCGGTGGAGGGTTCGGTGTCCGGTGTGCGGCGGATGGGCCGGTTCCGTGGCCGGACGAGGTCGCGCAGCAGGGGCGGTGTGCTGTCCCGCGAGGAGTCGGCGAGACCGAGGGCGGCTGCGGCGAGGAGGGGTTCCTCGGACCGAACCGCCGCGTCGTAGAGGGCCAGGCCCTCCTGGTTCGTGAGGGAGCGCAGGCCCTGACTCCGGATCCGGGCCCGGTCTGCGTGGTCCAGATGGCCGGTCATGCCGCTGTCCTGTTCCCAGTGGCCCCAGGCCAGGGAGATGCCCGGAAGGCCCTGGGCGCGACGGTGTTGTGCGAGGGCGTCCAGGAAGGTGTTGGCCGCGGCGTAGTTGGCCTGCCCGCCGGTGCCGAGCTGCCCGGCCATGGAGGAGTAGAGCACAAAGGCCGACAGATCCATGTCACGGGTGAGTTCGTGAAGGTGGAGGGCGGCGTCGACCTTCGGGCGCAGTACGCGGTCCACCTGTTCGGGGGTCAGGGTCGTGAGGGTGGCGTCGTCGAGGATGCCGGCGGTATGGATGACGGAGGTCAGCGGGTGCGCGGGGGGCACGGTATCGAGGAGACGGCGCAGGGCGTCGTAGTCCGCGGTGTCGCAGGCGGCGATGGTGACCCGGGCGCCGAGCGAGGTCAGCTCGTCGCGCAGAGCGGCGGCTCCCGGTGCGCCGGGTCCTCGGCGGCTGGTCAGCAGCAGGTGGCGGGCGCCGTGTTCGGTGACCAGGTGGCGGGCGAGGAGGCTGCCGAGGGTTCCGGTGCCGCCGGTGATCAGGACGGTGCCGTCGGGGTCCGGGACGCGGGGTGTGATCAGGACGTTCTTGCCCGTGTGCCTGGCCTGGCTCATATGGCGGAACGCCTCGGGAGCGCGGCGGGCGTCCCACGCGACCACGGGGAGGGGGAGGGCGACCTCCCGGCGGATCAGGTCGGACAGCTCGGTGAGCAGGGTGTGCCAGCGGCCGGTGTCCGCCGACGACAGGTCGATGACCCGGTAGGCCACACCGGGGTGATCGTTCGCGACGGTCGCGGGATTGCGGAGGTCGGTCTTCCCCAGCTCGACGAAGTGTCCGCCGCGGGGCATCAGGCGCAGTGAGGCGTCGATGAACTCCTCTGCGAGGCAGTTCAGTACGACATCCACCCCGGCTCCCTCGGTGCGCCGGAGGAAGTCGTGCTCGAAGTCGAGGGTGCGGGAGGAGGCGAGGTGAGTGTCGGCGATCCCCATGGCCCGGAGGGTGTCCCACTTGGCGGCGCTCGCGGTGGCGTAGACCTCGGCGCCCAGATGGCGGGCGAGTCGGACGGCGGCCATGCCGACCCCGCCGGCCGCGGCGTGGATCAGGACCTTGGCGTCCTTCTTGAGGCCGATGAGGCGTACCAGGGCGTCATGGGCGGTGAGGTACGCCACCGGCACGGTGGCCGCCTGAGGGAAGGACCAGCCGTCCGGGACGGGAAGCAGCCGCCGTTGGTCGATGATCGCTTCGGTGGCGAACACGGTGCAGCCGGGTAGCAACCCCATGACCCTGTCACCGGGGACGAAGCCGGTGACACCCGGCCCGGTCCCGGTCACCACACCCGCCGCCTCGGCGAAATGAGCATGGTGGTCCACGATCATTCCGAGGGCCATGAGGACAAAGCGAAAGTTGATGCCGGTCGCGCGTACGGAGACCCGGACCTCTCCGTCGCCGGGCTGACGGTCCGCCTCGGGCGCGGGCATCAGCCGCATGCCGTCGAGGGTGTTCGTGGTGCCGAACTCCAGCTTCCAGGGGGCTTGGAGGTCCGGTGGTGTCAGCGCGGCCGTCGTGGCGGCCGGGGCGAGCCGGGGTGTGCGCAGGGTGCCGTCGCGCAGCGCGAACTGGGGTTCGCCGATGGCCAGTGCGGTGGGCAGGGCCCGGAACGAGGTTTCCAGGCCGTCGAGGTCGGCGAGGGTGAACCGTCCCGGGTGCTCGTTCTGGGCGGAACGCAGCAGTCCCCAGAGCGCGGCCTGCCCGGGGGAGCGGAGCTCCTCGCCTGCCTCGGTGGTCACCGCCCGGTGGGTGACCACCAGCAGACGGGTGTCGGTGTGCCGGTCGTCGGCCAGCCACGCCTGAAGCTGGTCGATGGTCTCCCGGACGAGCGCGCGCACTCCGGACGCGGTGACGTCGTCGCCGTCCTGGAGCGGAGGGACCAGGACGGCAGTCTCCGGGATCGGCGCCCCGGCCGCGGCGGCTTGCCGGAGGGCCGCGAGATCCGGACGGCACAGGTCCTGGGGTACGAGACCGGCCGTCACCGCGCGCAGCGCCGTACCGGAGCCCGCCCAGACCCAGTCGGTGCCGCCCGCGTCGTCGGCCGGGGCGAGCGGCTTCGTGGGCCAGACGGCACGGTACAGAGCCGTTTCGGCGATTGCCGACGACCGCAGGGCGTTCCCGCTGACGGGGCGCAGGACCAATGACCGGGCCTCGGCCACCGGCGCGCCGGAGGGGTCGCTCACCGTGACGCCGACCGTGCCGTCCGATTCGCGTACGAGACGGGCCCGCAGGCGGGTGGCTCCCGTGGTGTGGAGCCTGACATCGTGCCAGGAGAAGGGGAGCGTCAGTCCCTCCGTACCGTCATCGGACTCCGCGAGCAGCGCATGCAGGACCGCGTCGAGCAGGGCGGGATGGAGGACGAAGCGGTCGGCGTCGGCGTGGTGTTCACGGCTGAGTCCCGCCTCGGCCAGGATCGTGTCGCCGTCGCGCCATACGGCTGTCAGATTACGGAAGGCCGGACCGTACTCGTAGCCGGTGTCCGCCAGCCGCGGATACAGGCCGTCGATGCCGACGGGCAGCGCTCCGGACGGCGGCCAGGGCCGGCCGGTGGGCGCGGCAGGTGCCGCGGGGGACCCGGCGGACAGCACCCCGGAGGCGTGACGGGTCCAGGGAGTGCCGTCGGCGGCGTTCTCGGCGCGCGAGTGGACGCGCAGGGTGTACGTGCCGTCGGAAGAAGGTGCGGCGGCGATCTGGATGCGGACGGCATCGTCCCCGGGCAGGACGAGTGGCTGTTCCAGGACGACTTCGTCGACACGGTCGCAGCCCAGCAGGACAGCGGTGTGCAGGGCCAGATCCAGGAAGGCCGTACCGGGTAGCAGCACCGTCCCGCGTACGGCGTGGTCGGCCAGCCAGGGGTGGGTGGGCCGGGACAGCCGTCCGGTCAGCAGCAGTTGCCCCGAATCGGCGAGATGGGTCTGTGCGCCGAGCAGCGGATGGTCGGAGGCGTCCTGGCCGCTGGTGGCGGCACCGGAGCGCCGGCCCGGGGTTTCGTCCAGCCAGAACCGTTCGTGCTGGAAGGCGTACGTCGGCAGATCCACCGGCCGCGCGCCGGTTCCGGCGAACACCGTCGCCCAGTCGGCCGGGACCCCGTGGACATGCGCCTCGGTGAGCGCCCGGTGGAAGCGGTCCATGTCACCGTCGTCGCGTCGCAGCGTCGACAGCACGGTGGCCGGGGAGCCCGCGGTCTCGGTGATCTCCTGCATGCCCATGGCGAGTACCGGATGCGGACTGATCTCGACGAGGGCGGTGTGCTCATCGCGCAGGAGGGACTCCAGGGCGGGGGCGAACCGGACCGGCCGGCGCAGATTGCGGAACCAGTAGGAGGCGTCGAGTCCACCGGTCTCGATGAGGCCCCCGGTGACGGTGGAGCAGAACGGGAGCGTGCTCCGCCGGGGCCGGATGTCCGCGAGTTCGGCCGACAGGCGTTCCCGGAGGCGTTCGACGTGCGGGGAGTGCGAGGCGTAGTCGACGGCGATCCGCCGGGCCCACACCCCGCGCTCCTCGCACCGGGCCAGCAGCTCCGCGAGCGCCCGCGCTTCGCCGGAGACGACCGTACTCCCGGGACTGTTGTGAGCGGCGACGGACAGCCGTCCCTCCCAGCGGCCGAGCAGTTCCCCGGCGTCCTCGGCGCACAGCGCCAGTGTCGCCATACCGCCGGTGCCGGAGAGTTCGAGCAGCGCCCGGCCGCGCAGCGCGACCACCTTCGCCGCGTCCTCCAGGCTCAGGGCACCGGCGACACAGGCCGCGGCGATCTCGCCCTGGCTGTGGCCGATGACGGCGTCGGGCTCGACCCCGTGGGCCCGCCACAGCGCGGCGAGCGACACCATGACGGCGAACAGCACCGGCTGCACCACATCCACCCGGTCGAGACCGGGGGCGTCCGGGGCACCGCGCAGGACATCCGTCAGCGACCACTGCACATGCGGGGACAGCGCCCGCTCACATGCCTCCATCCGCTCTGCGAAGACCGGCGACGACGCCAGCAGATCGACGGCCATGCCCGGCCACTGGGAGCCCTGGCCGGGAAAGACGAAGACCGTGCGCGCCGGAGCGTGTGCCGTGCCCCGTACGACATCCGGTGATTCGACGCCGTCCACCAGCCGTCGCAGCGCTGCGGTCAGCTGCTCGCGGTCGGTGCCGAACACCGCCGCGCGGTGCTCGAAGCGTGCCCGGGTGGCGGCCAGCGACCAGCCCACGTCGACGGGCGCGAGGGTCTGGTGTTCCCGCAGGTGGGTCAGCAGCCGTTGC
Source organism: Streptomyces sp. NPDC000594 (assembly GCF_040299965.1). NCBI lineage: Bacteria > Bacillati > Actinomycetota > Actinomycetes > Kitasatosporales > Streptomycetaceae > Streptomyces > Streptomyces sp. NPDC000594. The sequence goes on from NZ_JBEPCY010000001.1 coordinate 137,089, forward strand.
CCCTGGGCCCGCAATGCCTCGGCAGTCCTGGCCGACAGGATCCAGGGCCTCATGGAAGTGGGTGCGACCGGTTCTCCGGCGGGTGGCACCGGCTGCCGGGGCACGGCCGACGGCGGAGGAGCCTCCTCCACGATCACATGGACGTTGGTGCCGCTCACTCCGTAGGACAGGACCCCGGCCCGGCGCGGCGGCCCGAATCCGGGCCAGGGGATCGACTCGGTGAGCAGCCGCAGGTGCCCGCTGTCCCAGTCGACTTCGGGGTTCGGTGTCCCGGCGTGCAGGGTCTTGGGCAGTGTGCGGTGCCGGATGGCCTGGATCACCTTGATCAGACCGGCCGGACCGGCTGCGGCCAGGGTGTGCCCGATATTGGACTTCACCGAGCCCACATGGACCGGTCGGCCGGCGGGCCGGTCCTGCCCGTAGGTGGCGAGCAGAGCACCCGCTTCGACCGGGTCGCCCAGTCGGGTCCCCGTGCCATGGGCCTCCACCAGATCCACGTCCCCGGGCGCGAGCCGGCAGTCGGCCAGGGCCGCCCGGACGACGCGCTGCTGCGCGGCTCCGCTCGGGGCGGAAAGACCCTGGCTCGCGCCGTCCTGGTTCCAGGCCGTACCTCGGATCACCGCCAGGACCGGGTGCCCGTGGCGCCGTGCGTCCGAGAGCCGCTCCAGCACCAGCATCGCGGCGCCCTCGGCCATGCCGAATCCCCGGGCCCCGCAGCCGAAGGCGCGGCTGCGGCCGTCGTCGGCCAGTACCCCCTGTCGGCTGAAGTCGACCAGCAGCCCCGGTGTCCCATGGACGGATGCCCCACCGGCCAGGGCCAGCGGGGACTCGCCCGACCGGAGCGACCGGACGGCCAGATGCACCGCCGCGAGGCCGGACGAGCAGGAGGTGTCGACGACGGTCGCCGGGCCTTCGAGGCCCAGGACATAGGAGAGGCGCCCGGCGGCGACACCGGTTGAACCGATCAGCAGATGCCCCTCCGCATCGCATCCCTCGTGCATCCGCGGGCCGTAGTCGGTGTGGAACGCGCCCACGAACGATCCCGCGCCGGTGCCCCGCAGCGACCCCGGGACGATTCCGGCGCTCTCGCACGCCTCCCACGCGGTCTCCAGCAGCAGCCGCTGATGCGGGTGCATGGCCGCGGCCTCGCGCGGCCCGATGGAGAAGAACCGGGCGTCGAAGCCGGCCGGATCGTCGAGGAAGCCGCCCTGCCGGACGTAGAAGGTGCCCCGGCTCCGCGGGTCCGCGTCGTACAGCGAATCGAGGTCCCAGCCGCGGGAGGTGGGCAGATTCCCGATGGCCTCCCCGCCGGAGGCCACCAGCCGCCAGAGATCCGCCGGAGTGGAGATGCCGCCCGGGAAGCGGCACGCCATACCGATGACGGCGACCGGCTCGCCCTCGGACGACGTCCGCGCCACCGTTCGTCCCGAAGGGGCCGCGGCGGCTGTTCCGTCGGGGAGTGGTGCGGTCGTACTGAAGGTGCTCACGGCGGTGTTCCTTCCGGCCGTGCTGCCCGGAGGGCGCCCAGTCGTGGTTGCGGAGAGGAGGGGGAGGGGGCCGGGCGTTCGCCGTGTGCACCGCTCGCACAGCGGCGTCCCGCCCTGCGCCGCGGTGTTCCGGAGGTCACCCCACCCGTGGCACCTGACCTCCGGTGGTCGAAAGTGCCTCTGTCCGCAGCGCTGTTGTGCAGTATGGCGAAGAAGTCCTGAGGCTGGAGGGCAGGGGAGAGTCCCGTTCGAGTGGAACCGAGGACAGGTGTACGGCCCGGCAGCGGGCTCATCGCCTCGGCCGTCCGGCCGGCGGCGCGGCACACCCCGGGCCACCGGCCCGGGTCGGGCCGGAGGCCGGCCGCGCTCCGGCGACAGGGCGAAATTGTGTGCTGGTCCTACTGGGCACCGGTACGGGCGAAGGGCGGTCGTACGGTGGCGACATGATGATGAAACGTGCCGCTCTCGGCGGATCCTGCGGAAGCTGTCCGCTCATCGCGGCAGGGACGGACGGCGAAGATGGTATCGCCGAGCGCCGGCATCAACGCTCGGTAACGGAAATCCGCTGGCCAGCGCGGCGTCAGACCATGATCAACGAGCGTCAGGATATCGCCCGCAACGCCCGCAAAGCACATGACGCACATCGGCAAAATCGCAGGTCAGACGGCCTTCTTGGCCGGTTTGGACGCCATTTTGTTTGGCGTGATCTTGCGGCACTCCGGAGTGATGGCTGCTGTGCTTGTCGAACGGTTGGCGCCTGAAGGCTTGTGGGAGTTGTTCCGGTGGGTGGTGTCGCCGGCCCCGCAGCGTGCGCAGGGCGGTGGGCATCGCCGCCGGGGGGATCGTGAGGTGCTGGCCGCGATCATCTTCGTGGCCACCTCGGGCTGTACCGGGAACCAGCTTCCGCCGGGGTTCGGGCTGTCAGGGGTGACCGCCTTCCGCCGGTTCACCGAGTGGACCGAGTGGACCGAGGCCAGGGTGTGGGCCAAGCTCCACCGCCTGGTCCTGGACGAACTCGGCGCCCGGGGAGACCTGGACCGGTCGCGGTGCGCGATCGACTCCGTCAGCGTCCGGGCCCTCAAAGGGGGCGGCTGACAGGACCGAATCCGACCGACCGGGGCAAGAACGGATCGAAGATCCACCTCATCGCCGACCGCCGGGGCCTGCCCCTTTCCGTCGGCGTCTCCGCCGCGAACCTCCACGACAGCCAGGCCCTCATCCCTCTGGTCCGCGGCATCCCGCCCGTCCGCTCACGTCGCGGCCCGCGACGTCGCCGACCCGGCAAGCCGCATGGCGACAAGGGATACGACTGCGGAACCGGTCGGCCTGCCGGCGGTGTGACGGTTCGTTCGCTGCGCTCCGGGCCGGGCCCAGCCCGCCACGGGGGTGCGGGCGGGGCGGCTCAGCGGGTTCGGGTCGGGCGACGTCGGGCGGTCCTGGCCGCGGAGCGGAGCAGCCTGGTGTACGGGCTCCACCGGGCGGGCCGCGCGACCGTTCCCGTCCCCGACTGCTCGGCGCGGTCAAGAGCGTCCTCGATCAGGGCGTCGTGGAGCGGGCGGAAGAACAGGGGCCAGGTGAGCCGGGCCGGTCCGTGCGGGACGAGGAGCAGGGTGTGGCGGAGCAGCGTCGTGCCGTCGTCCGCCGGGCGGACGGTCAGTTCGTGATGGCCGTCGAAGCCGGCCGGACCGGTGAAGCGGAAGCGCACCTGCCGGCCCGGCTCATGGGCGACGACCGTGTAGCGGACCGGTCCGTGCCCGCCCGTGGCGCCGACCGCGAGCCCCGGCTCCAGCCGCATCCTCGGCCAGTGCGCGACGGGCCACAGCGGGTCGTCCGGTGAAGCGAGCTTGTCGAGCAGTGCGCCGATCCGCTCCGGCGGTGCCGCGATCCGGCGTTCGTGGACATTCCGTACGGCCATCCGCTCGACCTCCCCGGGGCCCGGACGGACCGGGCCCGCTCCCGACACAGGTTACTGAAGAGGCTGTTGGGGTGATGGCGCGGGCCCGCACGGTGAGGGGAATCCGGGGTTCCGGTTGTGTGCCCGAAGAACGGGATACGGCGGTCCCCTCATCGTCGGGAACGATATGTGCGCCCGCTGCCCTGCGGGCTGCCGGGGAGTGCTCGCCGCTGGTGAACGAGGCGAGCAGAGGGCGTTCGCCGTCCGGGCGGCATGGGTGGTGTGGGCTTCGTCCGGCGGAGGGGTCGGCTTCGCGTACAAGGGCGGAGGTTTTGCGCCAACTCGCTTGTTTTACATCCGAGTTGATGTGTGGCGATCTTATGTTCAAGGAGTTCACAGCGGGCCCACAGCGGGCTCACGGCCGATGTCGGCGCTTCACCGTTCCCTTTCCGCTTCCGCGGTCTGCCCAGGAGGTCCGATTGCAGCCCAGACGTATCCTCGCTCTCCCCCGAGCGTTACACCGTTCCCCTCTGCTCATCGCCTTTGCCCTCGGCTCGTTGCTCGTCGGGGTCACGCCATGGCTCGGCGTGGCGAGTACCGGGCCGGGCGGCGGCCCCGACGGGGCAGCGCTCCGGCCGGCGTCCGCACCAGTCGGCCAGCAGGCGGCGAAGGCGTCACCGCACCACGCCGTGGCCCCGGCGAACGCCATGGAGCCCGCGGCTCCGCTACTCGACCGGACCGGATGGACCGTCACGGCGAGCGATGAGGAGACCGCCGCCGAGAACGGCCGTGCGGCCAACGTCCTCGACGGTAACGCGGCCACCATCTGGCACAGCAGGTATGCCGGCACCTCGGCCCCGCTGCCGCACAGCATCACCATCGACATGAACCGCACGGCGGTCGTCTCCGGCCTCGTCTACCTGCCGCGCAACGACGGCCCCAACGGGCGCGTCGGCGAGTACAGCATCAGCATGAGCGCGGACGGGCAGAACTGGGGCAGTCCCGTCGCCACCGGCACCCTCGCGGACGACGCCGCCGCCAAGACCCTCGGATTCGCCCCGACGGGCGCCCGGTTCGTCCGCCTCACCGCCGTCACCGAGGCCGGCAACCGCGGCCCGTGGACCACCGCCGCCGAGCTCAACCTGCTCGGCGACCCGGGAACCCCGGCCGCCACCGTCGACCTGCCCCGCACCGGATGGACGGCCACGGCGAGCGATGAGGAGACCGCCGCCGAGAACGGCCGCGCGGCCAACGTCCTCGACGGTAACGCGGCCACCATCTGGCACAGCAGGTATGCCGGCACCTCGGCCCCGCTGCCGCACAGCATCACCATCGACATGAACCGCACGACGGCCGTCTCCGCCCTCGTCTACCAGCCCCGCAACGACGGCCCCAACGGACGCGCGGGCGCGTACACCGTTACCACCAGCACCGACGGGACCACCTTCGGCACCCCGGTCGCGGCGGGCACCTGGCGCGACGACGACACCGTCAAGACCGCCACCTTCACCCGCACCGCGACCGCCCGCTACGTGCGCCTGACCGTGACCGGCGAGGCCGGCAATCGCGGGCCCTGGACCACGGCCGCCGAGATACGCCTGAGCGGACCGGCCAACCCGGCCACCCACGGCTCCTGGGGCCGGATCACCGGATTCCCCCTCGTACCGGTGGCCACCGCCGTCCTGCCCGGCGACAAGCTCCTGGCCTGGTCGGCGTACGCGGTCGACCGCTTCGGCGGCAGCAACGGCTACACCCAGACCGCGATCCTCGACCTGAAGACGGGCAAGGTCACCCAGCGCCGCATCGACAACACCGGCCACGACATGTTCTGCCCGGGCATCGCGATGCTCGCCGACGGCCGGGTCCTGGTCACCGGCGGCAGCAACGCGGAGAAGGCCAGCATCTACAACCCGGCCACCGACACCTGGTCCGCGACCAGCAACATGAACATCGCCCGCGGCTACCAGTCGATGACCCTGCTCTCCACCGGCGAGGCCTTCGTCCTCGGCGGGTCCTGGAGCGGAGCCCCGGGTGACAAGGCCGGCGAGGTCTGGTCCCCGAACACCTCTACCTGGCGCAAGCTCCCCGGCGTCCCGGCCACTTCGACCATGACCGCCGACCCGGCCGGCCCCTACCGCGCCGACAACCACATGTGGCTGTACGCCACCTCGGGCGGCAGGGTGCTCCAACTCGGCCCGAGCAAGCAGATGAACTGGATCACCACCGCCGGGAACGGCAGCGTCACCCCGGCCGGAACCCGCGCCGACAGCCAGGACGCCATGACCGGCAACGCCGTCGCGTACGACATCGGCAAACTGCTCACCCTGGGCGGCTCGCCCGCGTACGACAACGTGCCCGCCACCCGGCGCGCGTACACCGTGAGCATCAACGGCGGCCAGGTCCAGGCCGCGCGTACGGGCGACATGGACCAGGCCCGTGCCTTCGGCAACAGCGTCGTCATGCCCGACGGCAAGGTCGCCGTCTTCGGCGGCCAGTCGTACCCCGTGCCGTTCAGCGACGCCACCTCCGTGCTGACCCCCGAACTGTGGGACCCGGCGACCGGCAGCTTCACCCCGCTCGCCACCATGGCCATCCCGCGGAACTACCACAGCGTGGCGAACCTGCTGCCCGACGGCCGGATCTTCTCCGGTGGCGGCGGCCTCTGCGGCGACTGCGCCACCAACCACGCCGACGGAGCCGTGTTCACCCCGCCGTACCTGCTCAACGCGGACGGCTCACTCAAACCGCGTCCCACCATCACCGGCGGCGTACCGTCCCAGGCCCCCGCGGGCACCTCGCTCACGGTCACCACCGGCGGGCCGGTGGCCTCCTTCGTGCTGATGCGGGCGGCGGCCGCGACCCACTCCACCGACAACGACCAGCGGCGCGTCCCCCTGACCTCCACCCCCGCGGGCGCCAACACCCATACGGTCTCCATCCCGGCCGACAGGGGCGTCGTCCTCCCCGGCACCTACATGCTCTTCGCCCTCAACGCCCAAGGAGTCCCCAGCACCGCCCGCTTCATCACCATCCCCTGACCCTCACCACTCCCGACCACCACCTGAAACCCCCTCGCCCCGCCCCGTCACCGGGGCGGGGCGAGGGCGAGCCCACCCCCGCATGCGCTGGCGCAACCAGAACGCCCGCCACCCCGACGTCCTGGCCGCCCAACGACGCGAACGCGCCCGAATCCGCAGCGAGAAGGGCGTCCGCTGGGGAGGCAGACCACTACCAACCGCAGTCTGACCACCCAACCCGGCAAACGTTCCCGGTCACAGCACTAGGCACCGGGCGTCAGCGCATTCTTCGGCCCCAGCCAATTGCGTCTGCACCAGATCTTGATCAGCCATCTCCTCGGCAACGCAGGCACCGCCTCGACTACGCCCACCACATCGACGCCAATACGCTGCCGACGGCGGAACCTACGGGCGACCGCCGCAGGCACCGGCGTTTTTCGCGGGTCGTAGCCGGCGGTGCCGCCGGGTTCGGGCGAAAGACCTGAACCGGTACCGGGATCAGGCCGCGGCGAGCTTCTGCCTCCGGTCCGGCGTCTTGGTCTTGGGCTTCCTGTTCGGCAGCGAGAGCCGGAAGACCTTGCACCACGCGGAGAACACCTGCTTGGGCAGCGGCCCGGTGACGTACTCCAGCTCGTACTTCTCGAACAGCGCGCGCACCTTCACCGCGACCTCGGCGTACCGGTTGCTCGGCAGGTCCGGGAACAGGTGGTGCTCGATCTGGTGGGAGAGGTTGCCGGTCATGAAGTGCATGGCCTTGCTGCCGCTGATGTTGGCCGAGCCCATCATCTGGCGCAGGTACCACTGGCCGCGCGTCTCGCCCTTGATCGAGCGGCGCTCGAAGACCTGCACGCCCTTGGGGAAGTGCCCGCACATGATGACCGAGTGCGTCCAGAGGTTGCGGACCAGGTTCGCGGTGAAGGTGGCGGCGAGCGTGGTGAAGAACGACGGGCCCGACAGCAGCGGGTGGATCACGTAGTCCTTGAGCACCTGCTTGCGGATCTTGCGGCCCACGGCCTTGACCCGTGCGCGGAACTCCGGGCTCTTGCGGCGGCGCTTGTGCAGGTTCTTGCCCAGCTCCAGGTCGTACGCCGCGATGCCGTACTCGAAGAAGCAGGCGTTGATGAAGTTCCACAGCGGCTGGCCGAGGTGGAACGGGTGCCACCGCTGGTCCTCGTCGACGCGCATGATGCCGTAGCCGAGGTCGTTGTCCTTGCCGATCACGTTGGTGTACGTGTGGTGCAGCTCGTTGTGCGAGTGCTTCCACTGGTCGGCCGGCGAGACATGGTCCCACTCCCAGGTGGTGGAGTGGATCTTCGGGTCCCGCATCCAGTCCCACTGGCCGTGCAGGACATTGTGGCCGATCTCCATATTGTCCATGATCTTGGCCACGGACAGACCGGCGGTGCCGATCAGCCACGCGGGCGGGAAGATCGAGAACAGCAGCACGCCCCGGCTGGCCAGCTCCAGCTTGCGTTGCACCGAGATGACCTTGCGGATGTAGGCGGCGTCCTTCTCGCCCCGGTCGGCGAGCACCTCGTCGCGGATCGCGTCCAGCTCGCGGCCGAGCTCCTCGATCTGCTCCGCGGTCAGGTGGGCGGTGGGGTCGATGGCGGTCAAGGTGTTCCTACCGTTCGATCTCGCAGGGGCCCGCCGCGGCGGACACACAGGTCTGGATGAGGACGCCCGGCTCGGCCTCGGTGATCTCGCCGGTGCGCAGGTCGCGGACGGCGCCCGCCGTGAGCGGTGTGACACAGCCGAAGCAGATGCCCATGCGGCACCCGGAGGGCATGAGGACGCCCGCCTCCTCGCCGACGTCCAGCAACGGCGTGGTGCCGTCCGCGTCGGCGGTCCTGCCGGTGGTGCTGAACGTGACCTCGCCACCGCTACCGTCGCCGACGACGGCGATGGCGGGGCGGAAGCGTTCGGTGTGCAGGCGCTCCTGTACGCCGTGCTCGGCCCAGTGCGCCTCGGCGGCGTCGAGCAGGCCCGCGGGCCCGCAGGCCCAGGTCTCGCGCTCGGCCCAGTCGGGCACGAGCTCGTCGAGACGGGCGATGTCGAGCTTGCCGTCCGTGTCGGTGTGCACCTCGGTGAGGCGGAGCTTCTTCTCCGCGACCAGGTCGTGCAGATCGGTGCGGAAGATCACGTCCTGCGGCTGTGGCGCGGAGTGGACCATGACGACATCGTCGAACTCGGTGTCGCGCAGCATGCCCATCACCGGTGTGATGCCGCTGCCGGCCGTCAGGTAGAGCACCTTGGCGGGCTTGGCCTCCGGCAGCACGAAGTCACCGGTCGCCTGGTCGAGCTGGATCAGCGTGCCCGGTTCCGCCCTGCGGACCAGGTGGTTGCTGACCTTGCCGTCCGGGATCGCTTTCACGGTGATCGTGACGCGGCCGTCCTGGCGGTTCGTCGGCGAGGTGATGGAGTAGGCACGCCACAGGCGCACCCCGTCGACGTCGACCCCGATCCGTACATACTGACCGGCCGTATGGCCGCGCCAGCCCCGTCCCGGCCTGATCACGATGGTCGCGGCGTCCCCCGTCTCGGGGTGCACGGCCTCGATGCGCCCCCGCAGGTCGGCGCCCGTACGCAGCGGGCTGACCAGGTCGAGGTAGTCCGACGGCAACAGCGGCGTCGTGACCATCTCCAGCAGTTTCCACGCCCTACTGCGGAGGGCTGTACTCGTCATGAAGCCAGCTTGATGCGCCGCAGGGCGTAAAGTCCTACCCGTAGGACGTAAATCTTGTCGGCTGAATTGTTCGCAGGGAACAAAACATGGGGTATGCAATCCGGAGGGCCACCGAACCGGCACTGGATGAGACGACGGTCACCGCACTGCGGGCCGCGCTGAAGAGCACGGCCGACGAGGTCGTCCAGGCGATCATCGACGAGGTCCCTCCCTACGCCAACGCTCTCTCGGGCCGCATGGGCGGCACCATCCGCCGCTCCGTCCGCACCGCCCTGGGGCACTACCTGGACCTCGCGAGCGGGAACGCCACGGGCGGCGACGCCGGTGACGCGGCCTATGAGCTGGGCCGCGGCGAGGTGCGCGACGGCCGTTCGATGGACGCCCTGCTCAGCGCCTACCGGGTCGGCGCCCGCGTGGCCTGGCGATGCCTGGCGGCGGGTGCCGTACCCGCGGGTCTGCCCGCCGCCGAGGTCGCCAGGTTCGCCGAGCTGACCTTCGCCTACATCGACGAGCTCTCCGCCGCGAGCGCCGCGGGCCACGCCGACGAGCTGGCCGCCCGGGGCCGCGCCCACGAGCTCCACCTGGAACACCTGGCCCGCGACCTCCTCGCCGGCGCGAGCCCGGATCTGCTGCTGGCCTCCGCCCAGCGGGCAGGGTGGCAGCCTCCGGCTTCGCTGACGGCGGTCCTGCTGCCCGCCGCCCAGGCCCGGCCCGCCTACCGCGCGCTCGACCCGAGCACCCTCGTCCTCGACGACCTGCCGGACGCCACCGGTGTGCTGCTCGTCCCCGATGCCGACCGATCACATCTGCTGAGGCATCTGACCGACCGCACCGCCGTGGTCGGCCCGGCCAGGCCATGGACTCGGGCGTCCGCCTCGTACGCGCGAGCCGTCCGCGCGCGCTCCCTCTCCGCCGATGTCCGCGACACCGAGAGCCACCTGCCCGAGCTGGTGCTGACCGCCGACGCGGACGCGTTCGCGGACCTGCGTGCCCGAGCTCTCGCACCGTTGCGGACCTTGCCCGCCGGGACGGCACGGCGGCTGGAGGAGACGCTGCGGGCGTGGCTGCTGCACCAGGGCCGACGGGACGAGGTGGCGGCGGCGTTGTTCGTCCATCCCCAGACGGTCCGGTACCGGATGGCGCAGCTGCGGGAGCTGTTTCCGGATCTCGCATCGCCGCACCGGGTCCTCGAACTGACGCTGGCGGTCGGTCTTCCGGCCGACTGATGTGTACTCCGGGGGGCCGTGCGGCGGGCGCCATGCGCGACATCGTGGCGACGCCGTGGCAACTGCCCATGGCGATCGTCGCGGTCACCCATCGCGCGACGGACATCTGGGACGCCACCGACGTCATCACCCTGGAGGGACGCACCCCCTCCGCCTGACGCGACGGCGATGTACCGCGTGGCAGGGTGCGGATCACGAGATATGGGGGGAATTTTTCCCCTCAAGGGGGAAGTTTCCCCCACCTCGACCTTCAACCCCCACACGCCCCACCGTTATCGTTGCGCCTGGCGGCCTCCGAACACGTCGGCGACCGCCCCGCGGCCGCCGTGGAGTCATCCCTCCGGCGGGCCGCCTTCATCACCTGTGGGGGGTCTCTTTGACGCGCTCCAAGCGCACGCTGCCGTATGCCCTGGTGCGTACAGCGGCTGTTTTCGCACTCGCGGCGGGTGTCGCGACACCCGCTCTTATCACCGCTCCGGCCGCTTCCGCCGCGGCGGTCGTTCTCGATCCGGGACCGGTGACGCTCGACGACGGACGGATCGACCTGACGGGGCTGGAGGAAGACATCCTCTGGGCCACGGTCAGTGTGCTGGAGTCCACCGCTCCGGATGCCGCCGTGCTCGCCTCCACACAGGAGCTGTCCTTCTACGAGTACCAGGCCGGCGAGGAGATGGAGCGCAGCTGGCGGACGGACGAACCGGTCCATCTCCCCGTCGGTACCCCGCTCGGGGAGTACCCGGTCTCCGTCTCGTACCGCACGGTCGGCGGGCCGGTGCGGCACTGGACGGGCGGGTCCTACAAGCACCTGCTGCGGACCGGTGTCACCGCGCTCTCGTACGACCGCGAGCACATCGAGATGGACGACCGCGAGGTCACCGTCTCCGGCGCCGTGACGACCTACAACCCCTCGACCCGTGTCCGGTCGGCCGCCGGTGAGGGCCTCAAGGTCGAGGTCTTTCTCGTGGCCAAGTGGGCGCGGGAAAATCACCGGGTCACCGCCGTCACCGGCCCCGGGGGGAAGTTCTCGATCACGCTGACCCTGAACGGCCCGGTCGTCACGGGAGCGGCGCGGGTGCTGGAGGCGGAGCCGGGCGTCGATCTCGACGAGCGGTTCCCGGCGCCGCCGCTGCCGGCCCTGACCTTCCCGTACCGCATCACCTCCCAGTTCTCCAAGACCCGGGTCGTCCCGGGTGAGGAGGTCCGGGTGACAGGGCGCGTCGAGCGGCTGACCGACGACGGCTGGAAGCCCTACTCCGGCGCATCCGTGATCACCTCCAACAGCACTCCCTCCTCCTGGCAGACTCCCCTGGGCACCAGCACGGTGGCGGCCGACGGCTCGTTCTCCCATCAGGTGAAGGCCTCGGAGAGAGGCATGTTCACCACCACCTATGTGGCCCGCTCGCCGTTCCACACGAAGTGGGCGTACAAGTCCCAGTCGCTGTACATCCCGGGCCGGATGGCCTTCCAGGACACAAAGATCACCCTCGACGCGTTCGGCCAGGTCAAGGCCGCCGGACGGGTCCAGGACACCGGGCGACCGGACGCCGGCACCTGCCAGAGCATGGATCTGGCGCTCCAGCACTCCACGGACGGCAAGAGCTGGCGCACGCTGCGCTCCACGCGCAGTGAGTACGGCTGCGCCTTCTCCGTGACGGCCGCCAAGGTCTACAACAGCGCGTACTACCGCGTCCACCATGCCGAGCAGGACAACTTCTGGGCCAACTCCAGCCCGGCCGTGCGCCAGTCCCGGAACCCGACCCGGTTCAGCGATGACACGATCACCCCGTTGCGACCGGCGAAGAACGGCACGGTCACCGCCTCCGGCACGCTCCAGCGGAAGACCGACGACACCTGGCGCTCCTACGCGGGCGGCAAGGTCGGGCTGCACTTCCGGCCGAAGGGCACCACGGAGTGGAAGCGGGTCGCCCAGGGCTCCGCGAACAGCCGGGGCGGCTACACGCTCAAGGGCAAGGCGACCGGTGACGGCGACTGGGCCGTCCGTACCGAGGTCGTGTCCGGACACTTCTTCAGCGAGACGAAGGTGACCTACGTCGATGCGCGCTAACACCAAGGGACTCACGTTCTCCCTCGTGGCGTCGGCGGCGGCGCTCTCCCTCGCCGCCTCCACCGCACCCGCCGTCGCGGACCCCTCCGCGCCGGTCCACATCGGCAGGGCCGAGACCGACCAGCGACAGCGGGGCTCGTTCTCCGTGATCGCCGCGTCGGACGCGGCGGGTGCCACGGTGACATCCGTCTCGGCGACGGTGCGCCGGGGCGACACGGTCGTCGCCGAGGTCGCCTCCCTCACCCCGCACGCGAAGCCGGACCGGTTCACGGTCCCCGCCGACGCCCCGCTGAAGCTCACCGAGGACGGCGGCACCATCCCCGAACTGGGGCGGTACACCATCGATGTGACCGCCACCGACAGCGCGGGCAACACCGAGACGCGGCGGAACGCGGGCACGCTCGACTTCACCCTGCGGCCGGAGCTGACCCTGACGGCGTCCAAGCCGACCTGGCAGGACCGCTCGGCCCGCCCGCACGGCAGGCTCACCGGTGTCCAGCCCGGCTCCGGCGACGAGGTCGCGCTCCCCGGCCGTACGGTCGACGTCAGCCGCACCGACGGCGTGAACGACACCACCCATGCCGTCACCACCTCCGCGAACGGCGAGTTCACCGCCCCCGCCTTCCCGCTCACGGCGCCGCGGGGCACCTTCCGCGCGGCGTTCTTCGAGAGCGGTGTGCCGGTCCAGGGCGCCGTCACCCGGGACGCCGTCATCACGGAGTACGAGCAGCGCCCGGTGAACCTCACCGCGACGGCCGACCGGGCCCGGGTCCTGCCCGGTGAGAAGGCCACCGTCAGCGGCCGGGTGCTCTACGGCACCGCGCCCGCCGCCGGGGTCGCCGTGCGGATCCGGCTCACCCATGGAACGACCGAGTCCCACTTCGACACCACCGTGACCACGGACCGGAACGGGCGCTTCACGGCCCGGGTGGCCGCGATGCCCCAGCGGCGTCTCGACGGCTGGGTGGCCCGGCCCGTCGACGGGTTCCTGGGCGGCTCCGCCACCGGGAAGCTGGCGCATCCGGCGGCGGCCACGATCGAAGTGCACAAGGCGACCCTGGCCGCCGATGGCCAGGTCAAGGTCCGTGGGCAGATCAGGACGGCCTCCGAGTCCGGCCTCCATACGCCCGGTCCGCACGCCGTGCGCATCGAGCGGTCGGCGGACGGCCGGACGGGCTGGAAGCAGGTGGGCTCCGGCCAGACCGTCGGCAGGATCTTCACCAAGCTCACCGGAAAGGTCACCGCCGGGGGGTACTTCCGTGTCCGGCACCCCCTCTCCGACGCGTTCCTGGACACCACGAGCCCGGTCGTCCACCTGCCCCGCACGGAGACCCGGATCGTGTCCGTGAACGCCACCCCGGAGCCGGTCAGGAAGGGTGCCAAGCTCACCGTCACCGGCACCGCCGGTGAGAAGGTCGGTACGGTGTGGAAGGCGCTCGCCGCGAAGCCGGTGGAGCTGTGGTTCCAGCCGAAGGGGTCCACCACCTGGTCCCGGGTCACCCGCGCCACCACCAACGCGGAGGGACGCGCCTCCTTCACGGCGAAGGCCCAGGAGAGCGGGACCTGGACCATCCGCTACTACGGCAATACGACCCGCCTGGACTCCGTCGCCACCGGTGACGTCGTCGAGGTGCGCTGAACCGCTCCGACAGGTCCGCCCCGGGCACTCCCCGGGGCGGTACCACCGGGCACCCTGGACGAACCGTGGGTCCCCCAGGACAATGGTGGCTCGATGCCCACCACGACCGTCAGACGCCGACCGGAGCGGGCCCGCGGCAGGCGCCCCACGGACATCCCCGGCTTCTTCGAACGCCACCCCGTGGCGGGCATGTCCCCAGCGGTGACCCTGGCATGCCGCCCTCTTCCGCCGCTGCTCCGCAGGGCGGGGTCGTCCGCCCGGACCGCGGAGAGCGGCCGGCGGAGGGGCCTCCTCACCAGCTGACACACCCCTCATGCCCGGGAGACCTCGATGACCGACGAACCCTCCGTGCATCCCGCCGTCCCGTCGTCACCGGACGGCGGCCGGCTCCATGACCGGCACACCGAGACCGACCAGCGGACCGGGAGCGACGACCGCACCGGGACCGACAGGCCTACCGAGACCGTGGACGGTGCGGCCGTCGACGGGAACATCCACGTCGGCTACTGGGAGAACGCCGCGGACGACCGTTCGCTCGACCAGGCGACCGACCGGCTCACCGATCTCGTGGCGGGGCGGCTGGCCGCCGCACCCGGCCGGCGCCTGCTGGACGTCGGCTGCGGAACCGGACGGCCCGCCCTGCGCATCGCACGGGCCACCGGCGCCCGGGTGTCAGGAATCTCGGTCAGCGAAGAGGACATCGACCTCGCCCGCACCCGGGCGGAGGCCGCCGGGCTCGCCGACCGGGTGGACTTCCGGTACGCGGACGCCCGCGCACTGCCCTTCGAAGCCGCGTCCTTCGACGGTGCCTGGGCGATCGAGTCCATGATGCACATCGGCGACCGGACCGCCGCCCTCACCGAGATCGCCCGGACCCTGCGACCCGGTAGCCCGCTGGTCATCACCGATGTGCTGCTCCGGTCGCCGGTGACCGGGGACGCCGCCGAGACGGTCCGCCGGACCTGCCGGGCGTTCGGCTCCCCCGCGCTGCCCGAACCGGCGGAGCTCCGCACGGCCCTCGACCGCGCCGGTCTGGAGATCGTGGAGTTCGACGACATCGGGGAGCATGTCCGGCGCACCTACCAGGCGTTCGCCGACGCCTTCGCCGATGTCGAACCCTCCGCCGACGAGCAGCATCACGATTTCTTCGCCTTCACCCGCTCCCTTCCCCGGTTCGGTGCGCTTCCGCAGATCGGCTATGTCTTCGTGGTCGCCCGCCGCCTGTGAAAGGGCTCCCTCATGAGTCGACGATCTGGCCAACCTATTCCCGCGTGATAAGCCCAACGGTGGCAAGAAAACCGTCGTTTGCGGGGCAGCGCGATGAGGGAGCCTCTCGCCCATGGAGCAGGTGGACCGAGGGGAGGCGGCCCGCGGATCGGTAGGGGCCGCCCGGACTCCCGCGCCCCGGCCGGCCGCGCGGTGTCCAGCGGAACACCCTTCCCGGCGCATGGATTGACGCTGTGTCAAGAAGAAGTTGAGGCGTCCTGAGTCATGTGTGGACCCAGGTGCCTCCTGGGGGGCCGGGTAGTGTTCCAGGGGGAAATGCAGGTCCGGCGACCATCACGAGTCGGTGAGAAAATTCGGGCCGCTTTACTATCACCGTTCACACTGTTCGACTCTGTGCGAATTTTACCCGGTGTATGGTGCATGTGCGTTTTGCGTGCAGGTGAAATGAGGGAAGAATGGTCAGCTCGATCCGCGAGGCGACATCTCCGTACGGAAACGGCTGACATGGCCGAGGCGACCGAACCCCGACGGGTGGTGGGCGCGCTGATCCGCGACCCGGACGACCGTATCTTCGTCCAGCGCCGCTCGGCCGACCGACAGCTCTTCCCCGGGTGCTGGGACGTCGTCGGCGGAGCCGTGGAGGAAGGGGAGTCCCTCCAGGACGCGCTCCGCCGGGAGATAGCGGAGGAGACCGGGTGGCGGCTGCGCCGTGTTCTCGCCCGGGTGGCGCACGAGGAGTGGACGGCGAACGGAGTGCGGCACATCGAGTCGGACTATGTCGTCGAGGTGGACGGGGACCTCTTGGCGCCCGTACTCGAACGGGACAAGCACACCGAGTTCGCCTGGCTGGCGGCCGGGGAGGTCCCGCTGCTCGACGAGAACGCACAGCGCAGCGGAAGCACCTTTATCAAGGACGTGGTGACCGCGGCACACGCCTGGCTCGCCGATGCTTCCGGGAAGAGCCGCGGAGCGCTCTGAACCGCCTGCGGCCATATGTTCGATCGGGGCCTCCGCGTGCCTTTCCGGCTGCCCGCTCCATCCTCAGATGATGTTCTACGAGGGGGATATTCCGCATGCCCGGCGACAGGTTGAAGAATGCGCGTCCGCGACCACGCGTACTGGTCATCGGATTTGCTGGACATCAAGGAAAAGAATATCTGCCGATCGTACAAGAGAGTGCCGATGTCGTCGGCGGCGTCGACCCCGCCCCGGCGGCCTCGTCACTCGCCGACGCATGGGGATTCCCGCATTACGACAACCTCACCGACGCGCTGGAGAAGGCGGACTTCGACGCCGCGGTGGTCACCGTGCCGCACAGTGAGCACTTCCCGGTCAGTATGCGGCTCCTGGCGCACGGCAGGCACGTGATCAAGGAAAAGCCGTTCGCCGTCACCGAACACGAGGCCCGGCAGCTCGTACATCTGGCGCAACGGGCCGACCGCAGCGTCTTCACGCTGCTGCAACGGAACTTCAGCCCGGTCTTCCAGTACGCCCAGGAGAACCTCGCGCGGATCGGCGAGCCCTACTGGTTCTCCTACGACTACCACTTCAACCTGGCTCATCCGACCACGGGCTGGCGTGCCTCCCGGGAGCAGGCGATGGGCGGTGTGCTCCTCGACATGGGCTACCACCTCATCGATGCGCTCGGGGGAATGTTCCCCGGACTCGAACCCCCTCGGGTGCACTCCGCCTTTGTGCACCACTACCAGGAGATGCGGGACCGCCGGCTGGAGGATCTCGTCAGCCTCATGTGCGCCTACCCCTCGACGGGGCTGGCGGGCTCGCTGCGGATCTCACGCCACAACTACGAGAAGACCGAACACCTCTGTGTGCTCGGTACGGAGGGCGCGTTGAGCGTCGCCCCCGGGGCCGCCGTCCTGCACTCCGTCGGAGGGTTGCCGCTGGAGCGCTACACCTGGGAAGGCCCCAGGAGCGATGCGGTGCGCTCCATGATCGCCCACCATCTGGGGCACCTGGACGACCGCTGCTACCGCCAGGGCCATCTCCAGCGCCAACTCACCACCGTGCGCACGATCGACGGGATCTACCGGGACCGGTTACGCGAGCGGAACGCGTTCGCCGACCGGTGCGCCTGACCCCGCCGGCGCCCGACCGACCGGGCCGGCCGTACTGACCGTACCGACCGGGCCGGCCGTACCCGCGCCGGGACCGACCGTACCCGCGAGAGCAGGAAGGACCCATGGCCACCGCCGAACGAATCGCCCTCCTCGGAGGCGCACCCGTCATCGACAAGCCGCTGCCGCACGAGGTCTGGCCGCCCCCCGCCGACGAGGCGGAGCTGTCCGAGCTGGCCGGGCAGCGGAACACCGATATCTCCATCAAGGGCAACAGCGGTCCCATCGGCCTGCTGGAGGCCGACTTCCTCGCCTTCCTGGACGGTGGAGCCCGCTTCGCGGTCACCTTCAACTCCGGTACCAGCGCCCTCCTCGCCGCCTACTTCGCGCTCGGCGTACGCGAAGGTGTGGACGTCGTGGGACCGGCACTCACGTACCACGCGGCACTGAGTCCCGTCTTCGCCCTCCGCGGCGATGTCGTCCTGGCCGATATCGACCCCGACACCCGCGGTCTGGACCCCAAAGCCCTTCAGACCGCGCTCACCGAGCACACCAAGGTCATCACGGTCGTCCACCAGTGGGGCCACCCCTGTGACATGGACGCGATCCTGGGGATCGCCGAGCGGCACGGGCTGCGCGTTCTGGAGGACTGCTCCCACGCCCATGGCAGCCGGTACAAGGGCAGGCCCGTCGGCACCTTCGGCGACGCCGCCGTCTTCTCCCTCCAGGCCAACAAGGCCGTCTACGCGGGGGAGGGCGGCATCCTCGTCACGAGCGACCCCCAGGTGCACGACCGCGCCACGCTCCTCGGGCACTACCGGGACCGCTCCCGGGAGGCCGTCCTCGACGAGGAGCTGCGCGCCCACTGGGTCACCGGCTTCGGGCTCAAGCTGCGCATGTCGCCCTTCAACGCCATCGTCGCCCGGCACGCGCTCGCGGCGTTCCCGGCCCGCAAGGAGGCCCGGCACCGCTGTCTGCGCCACTTCGGCGAGCGACTCGCCGACGTGACCTATCTGGAGCCGGTCCACATCGCCGACCATGTCGACATGGGCGCCTGGTACGGCTACAAGCCGCTCTACCGGCCCGAGGCGCTGGGCGGCGTCCCCCGCTCGGTGCTCATCGAGGCGCTGCGCGCCGAAGGGATGGAGGTGGGCGCCCCCTCCGGCCCCCGGCTGTCCACCCTGCCGCTCTACGCCCGCCCGGAGAACCCCCTCTTCCCCGGAACGCCGAAGAAGGGCATCGCACCGGAGGCCGGCTCGCACGCCGAGCATGTCGAGCGGCACGCGCTGTCCCTGCCCACCTTCACCGACTGGCCCGGGGACACCGCGCTCATCGACCAGTACGCCGAAGCCTTCCGCAAGATCGGCCGCCACCGTGAGGCACTGGTGCGGTACGCGGCCGGCCCGTCCCGATGACCGACACCACCGAAGAGGGAGCGACCATGACGTTCGAGGAGTCCCCCGAGGACGTGGCCCAGGCCCTCCAGCACGCCCTCGTGGGCGACGACCTGCCGGACTCCTTCACCCTGCTGGGGCGGGAATGGAGCCTGCACCGGGGGGTCTTCCCCGGCACCCTGAGCGCCGCCACCGAGGTGATGGCCTCGATCGTGCCCTATCCCCGGGGCGGCTCGTTCCTGGAGGTCGGCTGTGGCACGGGCGTCATCTCCGTGACCGCCGCGCTGGGCGGCTGCGCCTCCGTCACCGCGCTGGACATCAACGAGAAGGCGGTGGCCAACACGGCCGCCAACGCCGAGCGGCACGGTGTGGCCGACCGGGTACGCGTCCTCCACAGCGATATGTACACGGCGCTCGGTCCCCAGGAGCGCTTCGACGCCATCTTCTGGAATGTGCCCTGGACCTATGTGGAGGCCGACTTCGCTCTCTCCACCGATCTGCACTCCGCCGTCTTCGACCCGGGCTACCAGGGCCAGGCCCGGTATCTGGCCGGCGCCCCTGAGCATCTGGCCGAGGGCGGCAGGCTGCTGCTGGGCACGGCCGATCTCGGGGACCGGGAACGGCTGGACACCATCGCCGAGGAGGCCGGCATGCGGGTCGAACTGCTGCGCCGCGTCCGCCGGATCGAAGAGGTACGGGTCATGGAGTACCACATGCTCGAACTGCACCCGAAGTGATCCCGGTGAGGCGCCCCGTGCCACCCCAGGACGATCTCGAACTGGCCCTGCGACTCGGCGATATCGCCGACGGCATCACCGGCCGGCGCTTCCGGGCCCTCGATCTGCGGGTCCAGGAGAAGCCGGACCGTACGCCCGTGACCGACGCGGACACCGCCGTCGAGACGGCCGTACGCGAGGCACTGAGGTCCGCCCGCCCGGACGACGCCTTCGCCGGGGAGGAGACCGGCGGCTCCGTCACGGCCGGGCGCACCTGGATGGTCGACCCCATCGACGGCACCAAGAACTTCCTGCGCGGGGTGCCGGTCTGGGCGACCCTGATCGCCCTGCTGGAGGACGGCCGGCCCACCGTCGGTGTGATCAGTGCCCCCGCCCTGTACAGCCGCTGGTGGGCGGCGGCCGGGCGGGGCGCCTGGCTGCGGCGCGGACCGGCCGGCAGTACCCCTCTGCCCCTGCGGGTCTCCGGGAACACCCGGCTCGCCGCCTCCTATCTGTCCACCACCAGCACCCGTACCTGGGACGTCTTCCACTCGCGCGAGGCCTATCTGCGCCTGGCCGAGGCGTGCTGGGAGGACCGTGCCTTCGGAGACTTCCTCCAGCACTGCATGGTGGCCGAAGGAACCCTCGACATCGCGGCCGAGCCGGTCGTGAATCCCTGGGACATCACCGCCGTGCAGATCCTCGTGGAGGAGGCCGGCGGTGTCTGCACCGATCTCCTGGGCGCCTCGCCCCAGAGCGGCACCGGCGCCCTGTCCGCCAATCCGCGGCTGCACCGGCTCGCCCGGGAAGTCCTCTCGGCCCCGCCCGGCGCCGCCGTGGACCACGACCGTCCCGGCCCCGGCTGACCACGGCTCCCATCCGTCCGGCCGGACATCCACAGAGAAACGGACCATCATGCTGATTCTTTCCCTCAAGGAAGGCCATGACGGGGCGATCGCGGCCGTCGAGGACGGCAGGCTGCTCTTCTCCCTGGAGGCGGAGAAGGATTCGTTCCTCCGCTACAGCACCCTGACCGCCGAGGCGTTCGCCGTAGCGGCGGACCGGCTGGACAAACAACCGGACGTCATCGCCATGAGCGGCTGGATCAAGGGGACCCAGGCCACCCACCAACCCTCGCGCGCCGGATACTTCGGGGTGGGCGGATCCGCGATCTCGGACGAGGCCGGCCGATTCTTCGGAAAGAATGTGCGGGTCTTCTCCTCCACACATGAGCGCTCCCACATCATGACGTCCTATGGAATGTCGGCATTCCGCCGGGACCAGCCCTTCTACAGCCTGGTGTGGGAGGGGAACATCGGCTCGTTCTACCGTATCGACGAGCAGGGGAAGGTGACCCACCTCAAGGAGGTGCTCAACTACCCGGGCAACAAGTACTCCTACGGCTTCGCGCTCGCCGACCCCGGCTTCAGCTCGCACCAGGAATTCGTCCGTTTCCAGGACGCGGGCAAGCAGATGGCCCTGGCCGGATTCGCCGGGAACCGCTCGGCGACCCCGGCGGAACAGGGCGTCATCGACTTCATTCTCGGCCAGAAGGAGGTCATCACCGGCAGCCTGAAGGACCGGATGACCGATTCCCCCTTCTACAACATCGGCGTGGAGACGGATGCGTACAAGAGCCTCGCCGCCCGTCTGTCGGACGCCATCTTCGAGCGGTTCCACGCCTATGCGAGGGAACATCTGACGGAGGGCCTCCCGCTGCTCATCTCGGGCGGCTGCGGACTCAACTGCGAGTGGAACCGCCGCTGGCGCGAGTGCGGACTCTTCCCCTCGGTCTTCGTCCCGCCGTGCCCCAACGACAGCGGCTCCGCGATCGGGACCGCCATCGACGCCCAGCACTTCTACACCGGGTCGGCCGACCTGGACTGGGACGTCTACGCGGGCGGCGAATTCGTCGAGGACCGGGAATTCGACCCGCAGCGGTACGAGATCCGCCCGGTGAACCACGACGAGGTCGCCCGCTATCTCCGTGACGGGAACATCATCGGCTGGGCGCGGGGCCGCTGGGAAATCGGCCCGCGCGCGCTCGGGAACCGTTCGATCCTGGCCGCTCCCTTCACCGAGGAGACCACCGTCAGGCTCAACAAGATCAAGCAGCGCGAGGGCTACCGCCCCATCGCCCCGATCTGCCTGGAGCGGGACGCGGGCCGCTGGTTCGGTGGCGGCGGCCCCGACCCCTATATGCTGTATTTCAGCCAGGTCGAGTCCGGTGAACTCCGCGCGGTGACGCATGTCGACGGAACGGCACGCACCCAGACCGTGGACCCGGCGGCGAATCCGGACATCGCCGATCTGCTGACCGCCTTCGGTGAATTGACCGGATTCAGCGTCCTCTGCAATACCTCGCTCAACTATTCGGGGCGGGGATTCATCAACCGCAACAGCGATCTGATCGCATACGGCGAACTCCACGGGCTGGACGGCTATGTGGTGAACGACTCCTTCATCACCCCGCGACGGTAGGGCACCGGCCGCCGGAGGGCACCGCCCACCGGACGGGACAGCCTGACAGGGGCCCCTCGCCGCCCCGTGCGAGGGGGACGTCAGGGCGCGCAGGCCGCCGCGATCGACAGGCTGTCCTCGTAGAGATGGTGGCGGGTGATCCGTCCGCCCTCGACGGTGAGCCGGAGGGCGAACGGCCCCTCGAAGGACTTCCCCGTCGCGCGGACCGTGCCCGACAGATGCCCCGTCAGGACGGCATCCGCCCCGTCGACCAGGAAGGCGTCCACCCGGGCCGTCGCCTTCTCCGGCACGGTGTGCTCCAGCAGCTCGGTGAGCTGTGCGGCGCAGTCGGCGGCGGTGGAGCGGGGGCGGATCCACGGGACGGTGGGGTTGTCGGCGAGCAGCCAGTCGACCTCGTCCGCGAAGAGTTCGGTGAGCCGCCCGATGTCCCCGGCCACCCGCGCGGCGAGGAACTCCTCGACGACCGCGCGGGTCCGCTCGCCGTGGTTCTCCGGGGCGGTCAGGGGCTGAGTCGTCATCGTGCTCTCCTCGGTACGGTCCATCCGGGCGGGGTTCCCGCCGGCAGGGCCGATCCTGCCCGGTGGGGGGCGGGCCGGTCGATGACCCCGGAGGTCATGGCCGTACGGACCGCCCCGCGCGCCGGGCGGTGGCGACCGCTCGCGACACGGGACCGAACGGCCGGGCACTGGGCAAGCGGGGGACCGAACGGCCGGGCACTGGGCCGGCGGGGGGCCCGTCGGCGGGTCATCGGCGTGCCGGAGCCCCAAGACGCGCGGAGGCTTATAGCAATACGTCCATGCCTGTTGTCCCTCTTGTCGCGAACGCCGTCGGCGGCGGACGGGGATCCGCCCGCCGAGGCCCCCGCGTGCACGGGGCCGTATGGCAGCGCTGATCCTCTGCCACTTCCTGCTCGCGGCCTGCGCGGGACCGCTGGTCGGGCGGCTCGGCACCCGGGCCTTCGTCGTCCTGGCGCTGCCACCCGCCGCCGCCACGGCCTGGGCCGCCGCCCAGTGGGGCACCGCCGCGTCCGGCGGATCGGTGGGCTGGTCGCTGGCCTGGCTCCCGGACTACGGCGTCTGGCTCGCGCTGCGCCTGGACGCGCTGTCGCTGCTGATGACGCTGCTCGCGGCCGGGGTGGGCGCGCTGGTGCTGCTCTACTGTGTGCGGTACTTCACCGACGACACCCCCCTGCTCGGCCGGTTCGCGGGATATCTGCTGGCGTTCGCCGGGGCCATGCTGGGTCTTGTCCTCGCCGACGACCTCGTCCTGCTCTATGTGTTCTGGGAGCTGACCACGGTCTTCTCCTATCTGCTGATCGGCCACGGCAGCGAGCGCAAGGGCAACCGCCGCTCCGCGCTCCAGGCGCTGACCGTGACCACCTTCGGCGGGCTGGCGATGCTCGTCGGCTTCCTGATGCTGGGGCGGGCGGCGGGCACCTATCGCATCTCCGCCCTGGTCGCCGACCCTCCCGAGCCCTCCACCACCGTGTCGGTGGCCGTGGTCCTCATCCTGCTGGGCGCCCTGTCGAAGTCCGCGATCTGGCCGTTCAGCCTCTGGCTGCCCAACGCCATGGCCGCACCGACCCCGGTCAGCGCCTATCTGCACGCCGCCGCCATGGTCAAGGCGGGCATCTATCTCATCGCCCGGCTGGCCCCCGCCTTCGCCGACGCCCCGCCGTGGCGGCCCCTGCTGCTGACCCTCGGCGCGCTGACCATGCTGCTCGGCGGCTGGCGGGCGCTGCGCCTCAACGATCTGAAGCTGGTCCTCGCCTATGGCACCGTCAGCCAGCTCGGCTTTCTCACCGTGCTGGCCGGGGCCGGCCACCGGGACACCGCACTCGCCGCCGGGGCGATGATCCTCGCCCATGCCCTCTTCAAGGCGCCGCTCTTTCTGGTCACCGGGATCGTCGACCATGCCACCGGCAGCCGTGACCTGCGCGAACTCTCCGGAGTGGGACGGGCGCTGCCCCAGGTCGCCGTGGTCGCGGCCATCGCCGGGGCATCGATGGCGGGGCTGCCGCCGCTGCTCGGCTTCGCCGCCAAGGAGGCGGCGTTCACCGCGCTGGAGCAGGGGAGCGCGGCCGAGCGGTGGACCCTGGCCGTCTGTGTCGCCGGGTCGGCGCTGACCACCGCGTACACCCTCCGCTTCCTGTGGGGCGCGTTCGCCCGTAAACCCGGTCTCGCGGACACCCCCGTCCACCGGGTCGGCGCCGCCTTCCTCGGACCGCCCGCGGTGCTCGCGGCGGGCTGTGTGCTGCTGGGACCCGGAGTGGTGTGGCTGAACGGGCTGCTGGGGGCGTACGCCGACGCCTTCCCGGCCCCCGCCCACCCGTACCGCCTCTCGCTCTGGCACGGACTCGGCACCGCGCTGCTGCTCTCCGGGCTCGCCTGGACGGGCGGTCTGGCGCTCTTCCTGGCGCGCGGCCCGGTGGTACGGCTCTCCCGGCGGGTGGCCTGGCCCACCGCCGACCGGGTCTTCGGCCTCGGACTGCTGGGGCTCGAACGGCTCGCGCTCCAGGTCACCGGCTTCTTCCAGCGCGGATCGCTCCCCGTCTACCTGGCCACCCTGCTGCTGGTGCTGCTCGCGGGACAGCTCACGGTGCTGGTGGTGGACCGGCCCTGGCACGGCGCCGAGCCGCCCCGGCTCTGGGACTCGCCCGTACAGGGCGCCATCGCCCTCCTCACCTGCGGGGCGGCGCTGCTCTGTCTCCAGGTCCGCCGCCGGATGAAGGCCGTGGTGATGGCGGGGCTGACCGGATACGGCACGGCCCTGCTCTTCGTGGTGCAGGGCGCCCCCGATCTGGCGCTCACCCAGTTCTGTGTGGAGACGGTGTCACTGCTGGTGTTCGTGCTGGTCATGCGGCGGATGCCGGTGTACTTCCAGGAGACCATCAGCCGGTGGAGGCTGCTGGTCCGGGTGCCGCTGGCGCTCGCCGCCGCGGCGGCCGTCTCCCTGGTGCTCTGGGTGGTGGCCGCCGCCCGCCGGGCCGACCCGGCGGGCCGGGCCCTGGTGTACGAGACCGCCCACCACGGGGTGAAGGACGTGGTGGCGACGATCCTGGTGGAGTTCCGGGCCTGGGACACCCTCGGCGAGTCGGCCGTGCTCGCCGTCGCCGCCGTGGGGGTGACCAGCCTGATCTACTTCCACCGCCGCACCGGGTCGCCCGACGACTCCGCGTACGAGACCGCCACCGTCGCCCCCGCCGGAGCCGTCCCGCAGACCGGGCGTACCGCCTGGTCGTTCGGGACCGGCACCGTCACCCCCGTACCCGCCCCCGACGACAACGCCCCCGAGCGCACCTGGCTCGCCGCCGGGCGGACCCTCGCCCCCGAGTACCGCTCGGTGGTCTTCGAGGTGGTGGCCCGGCTGGTCTTCCACCCCATCCTGGTCCTCTCCGTCTATCTGCTGTTCTGCGCGGAGAATCTGCCGGGCGGCGGCTTCGTCGGCGGGCTGGTGGCGGGCGTCGCGATGATGGCGCGCTATCTCGCGGGCGGCCGGTACGAACTGGGCGAGGCGGCCCCCGGCCACCCCGGGCTCTTCACCGGCCTCGGTCTCTGTCTCTCCTCGGGCGTCGCCCTGCTGGGGCTCTTCGAGGGGACCGCGCTGCACGCCTTCGCGTACGAGGGTCACTGGCCGGTCCTCGGTGCGGTCCATATCGGTACGCCGGTCCTCTTCGACGCGGGTGTCTATCTGCTGGTGCTGGGGGTGGTCCTGGACATCGTGCGGGCGCTCGGCGCCCGGGTGGACCGTCAGATCGAGCGGGAGGCGGCGGAGCGCGAGGCCGCGGGAGCGGGGGGCGGCCGATGACCGTCAGCCTCAGTCTGCTGGTGACGGCGGGGGTGCTGTGTGCCGTGGGCGGGGTGCTGCTGCTGATGCGCGCGCTCAGCCGGATCCTGATCGGCGCTGTGGTGCTCGGCAACGGCATCAATCTGCTGATGCTGAGCGCGGGCGGTGCCGCCGGGCTCGCCCCGCTGCTCTACCCGGGGGTCGAACTGTCCCGGGTGACCGATCCGCTGCCGCAGGCCATCGCGCTCACCGCCATTGTCATCACGCTGGCCACCACGGCGTTCCTGCTGGCGATGGCCTATCGCGGCCAGCGCGTCACCGGGACGGACGAGGTCCAGGACGACATCGAGGACCGCCGGGTCGCGCTCCGTGCCGAGGTCCAGGAGCAGCGGGCGGCGCTGCGGGAACGCCATGGCCCCCGGGGGCGCGGGCCCGAGGGGGACCGGGCCGAGTACCGGCTCGAACGGCGGCGGCTGCGGACCGTGCTCCGCGAGGACCGCGCCCTCCAGGCACGGGCCCGGGACGCGTCGGGCGATCTGTGGAACGACATCCTCGGCGAGGACCCGGAGGACCGCGAGGACCGCGAGGACCCGGACGGCCGGGAAGGCCGCCAGGACCGGGCAGGCCGTGAGGGCCGTGAGGGCCGGTCCCGCGGAACCGGCGGGCGCGACGGACGGCCCCACCCCGAGGAAGGCCCCCGATGAACGCTCTCGTACCACTCCCCGTCCTGCTGCCCCTCCTCGCGACCGGCTTCGAACTCGCCCTGGGCCTCCGCTTCCCGCGCGCCCAGCGGATCGTCAGTGTGGTCGTCCTCGCCGCCGTCCTGGCCCTCTCGGTGACCCTGCTGATCGCCGCCGACACCCGGGGCCCGCTCGTCGTCCATCTCGGGGACTTCGCACCGCCGCTCGGGATCACCCTGGTCGCGGACCGGCTCGCCGGGCTGATGCTCACCGTCTCCTCGGCGGTGACCCTCTGCGTCCTGGTCTACTCCCTCGGACAGGGCATGGCCGACCGGGACGACCGCACCCCCATCGCCGTCTTCCACCCGGCCTATCTGATCCTCGTCTCCGGCGTCTCCTGCATCTTCCTCGCCGGTGACCTGGTCAACCTCTATGTCGGCTTCGAGATCATGCTGGTGTCCAGCTTCGTCCTGCTGACCCTCGGCGGCACCGCATCGCGGCTGCGGGCCGGTTCGACCTATGTCGTCGTCTCCCTGGTCTCGTCCATGATCTTCTTCACCGCCGTCGCCCTGGCCTACGCGGCGGCGGGCACCGTCAACTTCGCCCAGCTCGCGGTGCGCCTGGCGGAACTCCCCCTCGGGGTACGCACCCTGCTGGAGACCATGCTGCTGACCGTGTTCGCGGTGAAGGCGGCCGTCTTCCCGCTGGCGGCCTGGCTGCCGGACTCGTACCCCACCGCGCCCGCCCCGGTCACGGCCGTCTTCGCCGGACTGCTCACCAAGGTCGGGGTGTACGGGATGCTCCGCACTGAGACCCTGCTCTTCCCCGGCAACCGGCTGGGCCATCTGCTGCTGGCCGCCGCCTTCGCCTCACTGCTGGTCGGGGTGCTCGGCGCGGTGGCCCAGACCGATCTGAAACGGGTGCTCTCCTTCGTCCTGATCAGCCATATCGGCTACATGATCTTCGGGATCGGGCTGGGCTCCCGCGACGGGATCGGTGGCGCCATCGTCTATGTCGTCCACCACATCACCGTGCAGACCGCCCTCTTCCTCGTCGCCGGGCTGGTCGAACGGCGCTCCGGGACCACCGAACTGACCCGGATCGGCGGCCTCGCCCGGGCCGCCCCCCTGCTCGCCGCCCTCTTCTTCCTCCCCGCGCTGAATCTGGCCGGGATCCCGCCCATGTCGGGCTTCATCGGCAAGCTGCAACTGCTGCGGGCCGGTGTCGCCGGGGCCGATGCCTGGGCGTACACCCTGGTCGCCGCCGCCACCCTCACCAGCCTGATCACGCTGTATGTCATGGCCAAGGTCTGGAACCTCGCCTTCTGGCGGACCGCGCCACCGGAGGGGCCGGCCCGCGGCACCGTCCTGGAGGAGCGGGACAGCCATGACGACTGCGGCGACGGCGCGGGGGACATGGACCCCCGGGCCGCCCGCGCCACCGGCCCCTCCCGGGGCCAGCCCGCCGGACAGGCGGTGACCGCCACCCTCTTCGGCCGGACCATCACGACCACCACCGACCGGCCGCCGTCCACCATGACCTGGGCGACGGCGGCCCTGGTGCTGCTCTCCCTCGCCTATACGGTGCTGGGCGACCCCTTCACCTCGCTCACCGACCGGGCGGCGGCCGAACTCCTGGAACGTTCCCCCTATATCGAGGCGGTGCTCGGCCGGTGACACCCCCATGATCTCCTTCCGCTTCCGCGCCCCGGACCTTCCGCCGTACAGCTGCGCCGTGGTGGGCCGCCGGCGGCGGGTCCTGGATCTGCCGCTGCTCGCCTGGCTCACCGTCATCTGGGTCCTGCTGTGGGGGAACGCCAGCTGGGCCAATGTGGTCAATGGCTTCGTGGTGGCCGTGGTCCTCTGTCTGGCCTTCCCCCTGCCGTTGGTTGACATCCGGCTCCGGCTCCATCCGCTGGGCATCGCCCGGCTGGTGGTCCATCTGCTCGTGGACATGTACACCTCCGGGGTGAAGGTGGCCCGGCAGATGTTCGACAGCAGGCCCTACCGGGCGGCCGTGCTCGCGGTCCCGCTGCGCTGCCGCACCGATCTGATGCTCACCGCGGTCGCGGTCGCCGTCTCCAATGTCCCCGACGGCTCGGTGGTGGAGGTACGCCGCGCCAACGCCACCCTCTTCGTCCATATCCTGGAGGCCGACGACCCGGACGCGGCGGACCGTGCCCGCCGGTCGGTATGGCGGATGGAGGAGTTGACGGTACGCGCCTTCGGCGACCGCGAGGAGATCGCCCGGGTACGGCGGGAGCCCCGGCCCGGGGAGCGGCCCGGGGAGGGCGGGCGGTGAGCGTGGCCCGTACCGTGGACGAGGCGCTGCTGACCGCCGCCGCGGTGATGATCCTGGTCGCCGGGGCGCTGGTGGTCTACCGGCTCTGGCGCGGCCCCTCGATGCTGGACCGGGCGATGGCCCTCGATGTCATCGCCGCGCTCATGATCGCGGGGATCGGGGTGCGGTCCGCCTTCACCCGGGACGCCTACTACTTTCCGATCATGCTGGTGGTGGCCTTCCTCGGGTTCACGGGCTCGGTCGGCATCGCCCGCTTCATCGCGGTCCGCGACCGTGCGCCGGACACCCCGGAGCACCCCAGCGGTTCCGGTTCCGGTTCTGGCTACGGGCCCGGTTCCGGTTCCGGTTCCGCCGAGGGGAGGAGCGGATGAGCGGCTGGGAGCAGACGGCCGACACCGCCGGAGCGGTCCTGCTCCTCCTCGGCGCGGCCGTCAGCCTGCTGGGCGCGATCGGCATGCTGCGGCTGCCCGATGTGCTCTCCCGGAGCCATGCCGCGACCAACCCCCAGTCGCTCGGCATGCTGCTGGTGCTCTTCGGGGTGGCGCTGCGGCTCCGCAGCGGCATCGACCTCGGCACCCTCGGCCTGGTCGGCTTCTTCCAGCTGCTGACCGGCCCGGTCGCCGCCCATCTGGTGGCCCGGGTGGCGTACCGCACCGGCCATGTCGGGCGGGCGGGGCTGCTCTTCGACGAGCTGGACGAGCAACTCAGCGCCGGACCCCGGGGTGACGGCGGCGGACCCCAGGGGGACGGCGGCAGAACTCAGGGGGCCGGGGGCGGGCCGGGCCGGGGATAGCCGCGCCGGCGGACGACCTCCTCGGTCAGCCGGGCGAAGGCGCGGGCGGCGGCGCTCCGGTAGCCGCCGTCCCGCTGGAGCAGGACGACCGTACGCCGGGGCAGGGCCGGCTCCAGCGGGACCGGCGTCAGCAGCGGATGGTCATGGGTGATGGCATCGGGCAGCACCGTGGCCAGCCCGGTGCGCCGCACGATCTCGGTGAGGGCCTGGAGGGAGTCCGCCTGGACCACGATCCTCGGCCGGACCCCGTGCGCGGCGAAGTAGGCGTCGATGTACCCACGGGTGGCGAAGGCGTCACTGAGCAGCGCCAGTCGGTACGAGGCCAGCTCGCGTACCGGCAGCGGCACCGGCAGCGGCGCGGGCGGCCCGGGGCGGGCGCCGGCCCCGGCGGATCCGGCACCCGTCCCGTCGGACTCGGCATCCGTCGCGGTGGATCCGGCGCCGACGACCAGGCCGAGGCTCTCCAGGAACAGCGGCGTCGCGGCGATACCCGGCGGGTGCGGGCCGTCGAAGGCGATACCGAGATCGATCCCGTCCGCCGCGAGCCCCGCCTCGATGCGGTCCTGGGACATCTCCCGGACCTCCAGGGTGATCCCGGGGTGACGGCTGTGGAGTTCGGCGGTGAGCGGACCGACGAGATAGGCGGTGAAGGTCGGGGTGACGGCCAGCCGCAGATGACCCCGGGAGAGATCGGCGACGTCCAGGACGGCCCGCTCGGCCGCGGCCAGGTCCCGGAGCGCGCCACGGGCGTGCCGGGCGTAGATCTCCCCGGCGTCCGTGAGGCTCACCGTCCGTCCGCCCCGGTCGAGCAGTTGCGCCCCGACCGTCCGTTCCAACTGCTTGATCTGCTGGGACAGGGTCGGCTGGGAGATCCGCAGCCCCTCGGCGGCGCGGGTGAAGTTGGCGTGCTCGGCGACCGCGAGCAGATAGCGCAGATGACGCAGTTCCAGGGCCATGACTCCAGTGTAGACGGAGGTATAGATGACATCGATAGAAGTCATGGTTACTACGTCTTGGACGCTATAGGTACAGGTCATGCATGGTGGATCCCGTCGGCCCCACCGGGCCGGAAGCCATCGAAGGGAGTGACCCGTGCGCGACCTCATCGAAGGCGTCGCCCGATTCCGGCAGGACGCCTACCCGGCCCGGGCGGAGCTTTTCGCCGAGCTGGCCACCGTCCACCGGCCCACGACGCTCTTCATCAGCTGCTCCGACGCCCGGGTGGTGCCGGAACTGATCACCCAGAGCGAGCCGGGCGAGCTGTTCGTCGTCCGGACCGCCGGAAATCTCGTCCCGGCCCATACACCCGGCTCCGACGGAGTGGCCGCGAGCATCGAGTACGCGGTCGCCGTCCTGGGTGTGCGCTCCGTCGTGGTGTGCGGGCACTCCGCCTGCGGCGCCATGACCGCGCTCGCCGAGGAGCACGATCTGAGCGCCGCCCCCGCCGTCGCCGACTGGCTGCGGCACGCGGACGCCTCCCGGGCCCGCGCGGGCACCACCGGCAGCGGCGCCGGGCGGGTGGACGCCCTGGTACGGGAGAACGTCCTCGCCCAGCTGGCCAACCTCGCCACCCATCCCTCGGTGGCCCGCGCCCTCGCCGGGGGCACCGTCACCCTGCACGGCTGGGTGTACTCGATCCCCGACGGCACGGTCGAGGTGCTCGACCCCGTGTCGTCGGTTCCGGGCACGCGGCCCGCCGACCGGAACGCCACCGCCGCCCTCGCGGCCTGACCCACCCCCCGAAGCCGCTCCCGCAGAGGGGAACGGCCCACCGAAAGGAAACCTCTCATGGTCCACGCACAGCTCGACCCCGCCGCCCGCCAGGCGCTCGCCGTCACCGCCGTCGAGGCCAAGATCCGCAAGGATCTGACCTGGCAGCGGATCGCCGACGCGGCCGGCCTGTCGGTCGCCTTCGTCACCGCCGCCGTCCTCGGACAGCACCCCCTCCCGGAGACGTCCGCCCGGGCCGTCGCCGACCTGCTCGGCCTGGACGACGACGCCGTGACCCTGCTCCGTACCGTCCCGGTGCGCGGCACCGCCCCCGGCGCCGTCCCCACCGACCCGACCATCTACCGCTTCCACGAGATGCTCCAGGTCTACGGCACCACCCTGAAGGCCCTGATCCACGAGCAGTTCGGGGACGGCATCATCAGCGCGATCAACTTCAAGCTGGACGTACGGAAGGTCGCCGACCCCGAGGGCGGCGAGCGCGCCGTCATCACCCTGGACGGCAAGTACCTGCCGACCAAGCCCTTCTGACCTGCCGCCACGGTACGTCGGTGGCGCCGTCGACCGTCCTGGACAGGGGGGATACCCTGCCCGGGACGGTACGCCCGTCCGGCCCCATCCCCGTACGAGCGGAGCCCTCGTGACCGAAACCTCGCCGCCGCACCCGTCCGCCCTCCGGCTCGACCCCCTGGTCCGCGATCTCGACGGGGAGACCGAACACCTCCGCGCACGGGGCCCGTTCGTCCGGATCGATCTGATGGGGGTCCCCGCCTGGACCGTCACCCGGCACGAGCAGGCCCGGCAGCTGCTCACCGATCCCCGGCTGGTCAAGGACATCGACGCCTGGCGGCTCTGGCGGTCCGGCGCGGTCACCTGGGAGTGGCCGCTGATCGGCATGGTCGACACCCGGACCTCCCTGCTCGGCAAGGACGGACCCGAACACCGCAGACTGCGGGCGAGGATGACCCAGGCCCTCACCCCCCGGCAGCTCACCGAAGTGCGCCCGGTCATCCAGGAACTCATCGACGGATGCCTGGAGCGCACGGCCGGAGAGGCGGGCCCCGACGGCCGGGTGAACCTCAAGGAGACCTTCGCCCAGCCGCTGCCCATGGGCGTCGTCTGCGCGCTGCTGGGGGTGGACCCCGGCGCCATCCCGCATCAGCTGCGCCTCTGGCGTACCTTCTTCTCCACCCAGACCTCGCCGGACGAACGGCGGGCGGTCATCGGCGAGCTGGAGGAGATCTTCACCGCCCTGGTACGGGAGCGGGCCGCACGCCCGGCCGCCGATCTCACCAGCGCACTCCTCCTCCCGGACGGCGCGGGCGAACCGCTGACCCAGGAGGAGGCGACCGGCAATCTCCAGGTGCTGGTCGCCGCCGGGCACGAGAGCACCGTCGCCCTCCTGCTGAGCGCGGTACGGGCGCTGCTCACCCACCCCGACCAGCTGCGGCAGGTCCTCGACGGCCGGGTCCCCTGGGAGGCGGTGGTGGAGGAGACCCTGCGCTGGGACCCCCCGACCTCCCATGTGCTGATGCGGTTCGCCACCGAGGACATCGACATCGACGGCTTCGTCATCGAGGAGGGGGAGGCGCTGGCCGTCTCCTACCGGGCGATCGGCCGTGACCGGGACCGGCACGGTCCGGGGGCCGACTCCTTCGACATCACCCGGCCCGCCCCGGCGCGGCATCTCTCCTTCGGCCATGGGCCGCACCTCTGCCCCGGCGCCGGGCTCTCCCGGCTGGAGGCGGCCATGGCGCTGCCCGCGCTCTTCGAGCGGTTCCCGGAGCTGGCCCTGGCGGTCCCCGCCGAGGAGATCGGCCATCTGCCGGTGATCACGCAGAACGACCTCGCGTCCTTCCCGGTGCTGCTGTACGGCTGACGCGTCCCTGAGGCCGGCTCAGCGGAAGTCGTCCACATGGTCGCGGGCCCATGCGGCATAGGTGCGGGCGGGGCGGCCGGTGATATCGGCGGAGGTCAGCCAGGGGATCTCGGGCTCCTGCCAGGCCTGCTCCGCCGCGTCCGCCTCCGCCCCCTCTTCCGTCCCGCCGTCGCCGTCGCCGTCGCCGTTGTCGCCGTCGTCACCGGTCGTGGCGCCCGCGTAGTCCTCGAAGCCGAAGAGATAGTCGGCCATCTCCGCCGCCCAGCCGCCCTGGGCGCGATAGAACGCCCTGGCCTCCTCCGGCCCGGTCTCCGTCACCCGCAGCGGCTCGCCGAGGGCGGCGGAGATGGCGGCGATCCGCTCGCGGGGGGTCAGCTCCTGCGGCCCGGCGATGCTGTACGCCTGCCCGGCGTGCCGGTCGTCCAGCAGGGCGTCGGCGATGACATCGGCGATGTCCTGTTCATGGATGGGGATGCCGGGGGTGTCCAGATCGACATCGACCACCCGGCGCTCCGCCCGGACCGAGGGTCCCCAGAGCAGCAGGGAGTTCAGCGCGAACTCCCCGGGCCGGACATGGGTCCACTCCAGGCCGGACCGCTCGACGGCCTGCTCGACCGGATAGTGGTACTCGCGGTCGTGACCGGCGGTGACGGCGGCGGAGGAGAGCACCACGACACGGCGGACACCGGCCTCCACCGCGAGCGAGACCACCTCGTCCACGGCCTCCCCGACCGGGAAGAGCAGCATGGTCCGTACGCCCTCCAGCGCGGGCGGGAGACTCCCGGGGCGGGTGAGATCGCCCTCGACGACCCGTACCCCGGGGGCCGGTGCGACGCTCCCGGGCCGGCGGGTCAGCGCGCGGACCTCCTGTCCGGCCCCGGTGAGCCGGGTGAGCACATGCCGTCCCACATTCCCTGTCGCACCGGTCACCAGTATCGCCATGACATGCACTCCTCTCGACGGATCCGTCCGACAACGATCACATACCGACGGGGAGGCACTCCGGCGCACCGTGGTCAACGGCGGTTTCGGACGGCGCACTTACCGACCGTGTCCCGCCGTGTCCCGGCCGCAGCGCTCCGTTCAGCTCCTGCTCCCAGAGCCGGTGGGTGATCCGGTCCACGGCCTCCCGGAGATGGCGGCGATAGGTACTGAAGGGGAGGCCGAGGCGGGCGGCGACGGCCTGTTGGGGGGCGGGGCGGCGGTGGGCGTAGGTGGCGGTGAAGGCACGGTGGCGGCGCTCACCGCCCCGTTCGTCGGGGAGCCGCTCGGCCGCGCCCAGCAGGGCCCGGGTCAGATCACCCCCGTACACGGCGACGACCCGGCTGCGTGCCAGCGGGTTGCACCGTAACTCCCCGGGTGAACCGAGGGACTTCAGCGCCTCCCGTACGGCGGTCCCGAACTCGGTACGGGAGAGAACGACGTGCCCGGTCCCGGTCCCGGGGACACCGCTGTCGCCGTCGGGGGAAGGGCCCGCCGGAGGCGGTGGGGGCGGGGACACGGCCGGACGCACGGTCACCGGCCCGGCGCGGTGGTCGCGGGCGAACAGCCGGTACTCCCGGGCGCCGACCCGGACCGGGTCCCCGGCCGGGAGCAGGCCGTACTCCGCCAGGGGGCCGTTCCGGCAGGGGTCGTCCCGGTGCACCACCACATGGAGGGCGAGCCGGTCGAGATGGAGCCAGGCCCCGGTCAGCGCCCGCCGGTGGGCCGGGGAGAGGGGGGACGAGGGCCGGTGGGGGAGGCCGGGGTGGACGAAGAACCGGCTGACCGCGATCCGTTCCCCGCGCCGCACCGGAGCGTGCCGGCGGGCGTACCGGCGCACGGCGGCGACCACGGGGTCGAAGGCGGAGCCGTCCTCCGCCCCGCCGTCCCCGCTGTCCTTGTCGGCCCCGCTCTCCTCGTCGTCGCCGTTGTCGCCGTCCAGCCACAGGGTGGTGGTGAAGGAGACGACCGGTCCGCCGTGGGCCCGGCGTTGGACACGGAAGGCGGCGGGGCGGTGCTCCAGCCACCGCCGGACGATCTCCGCGACGGCGGCGCCCTCCACGGCCCGGGCCAGCTCCAGCACGGCCGCCCGGTCGCCGGGGCCACGGAGGGACTCCTCGACCGGAGCCGGGTTCCGCTCCCCGTCGTCGTCGGGATGGTGGCCGGGGCGGTACAGATACTCCAGCGCGGCCACGGTGGGGCCGAGCCGCGCGGCCGGTGTCCGCCGCAGCCGTCCCAGGAAGTGGTCGTGCAGCCGTTCGTGGAGGGCGCGGTACCCCTCGGGGTCGCGCCAGCGCAGATCCGCCGCCAGGGCCGCCCGTACCGCGTGCTGCGGGTGGAGCCCGGCGGCGGACGGCTCCAGGTACGGCTGGGCGCGCAGCCAGGCGAACAGCTCCGGCGCCCGCTCCCCGAACAGGGCGTGCAGCAGATCCTCGGAGATGTGGGGCGCGAGCCCGCACACATCGAGGGCCCGGCGGTGCGGCGGGGACGGCGGGTCGCCGATCAGCCGGGGGAGCAGTGCGGCGATCACCTCTTGGCCGGGGGTCCAGCCGGTCCCCGGGGTCCCGCCGGACCGCGCCCGGGGGGCGGTGAGGGAGAGCGCCAGCGGATGGCCGCCCGTGAACTCCAGTACGGCGTGGTGGGCGGCGGCCGGGACGCCCCGGCGGCGCAGATGGGCCAGGGCGTCCGCCGGGGGGAGCGGGCCGAGCCGCCGCACCGTGAGATGGTCCGCCCAGCCGCACTCCGCCGTCCAGCGGGTGTCCGGGGCGGTGCGCCCGGCGAGCACGGCGACGGCGCCCACCGGCAGCTCCGGCAGGAACTGTTCCCACAGCCACTCCGCCGGCCGTCCGCACCGGTCGGCGGCGTCGATGAGCAGCACCGCGTCCGGCAGGTCGAGCGCCCCGGCGGCGGCCCGCCCGAAGTCCGCCGCCGGGTGGGCCGGGGCCGGGTCCGGGCCCAGGCTCAGGTCCCGGTCCCGGTCGAGGCTCGGGTCCCGGTCCAGGTCCAGGCGGAGCACCGGCCGTCCCGCCGTGGTCGCCTCCTGGGCGAACCGCCGCAGCAGCGCGGACTTGCCGATGCCGGGGGCCCCGTGCACGAAGAGCACCGGGGGTGTGTCCGGTGCCCCGGCGAGCATCGCGCGGAAGTGGGCCGTCTCCGGCTCCCGGCCCACGAACGCCCGCTCCCGCGCCGCCGTGAGCCTGGCCCGCAGCCGGTCGCCGCCGACCCGGTGCACGGTTCCACCGGCCTGGTGCACGGTTCCACCGATCCTTCCCATGGCCTTCCTCCACCGTGGTGCCGGGGGCCGGTGTGCCGCGCCGGCCCTCGTACAGGGGTACAGGGTGTGGTCGCTCACTCACTCGCACTGGAAAGACAACAGCAGCGCGCCTATCCGGCAGAGAGAGACGGAACCTTGATGTGTGAGTACTCAAACACTCACACTTGGGGGTGTCAACGGGCCCGCAGGCACGGGGAGTTGGTGGACGGCCCGCCCCGGCGGCCGGGGTGCCCGCATAAGCGCCGCCGGGGCCGGATTCAGCGGCCGAGTGTGGCGGCCTCGGCCGTGAAGAGCGCTTCCGGATCCAGCTCCATGCCACCGAAATGGCCCGCGAGTTCGAGCGACAGCACCCCGTGCAGCCGGGTCCAGAAGGCCATGGCCGTGGCGAAGGGATCCGCTACCCCCGCCGCGCCGCCGGTCTCCAGCAGGATCTTCATGATCTCGTCGGCGATCTCGGTGGTCTCCCTCGGTGCGCGATAGCCGGGTACGGGGGTGCCGTAGATGAGCAGATAGCGGTGCGGGTCGGCGAGCGCCCAGCCGCGCAGGGCGCGGGCCAGCCCCGCGAGATCCGCCCCGGCGCCGGCCGCCTCGTGGAAGGTGTCGGCGAGGCTGCGATAGGCGTCCCGGATCAGCTCGGTGATCAGCTCGTCCCGCCCGGCGAAGTAGCGATAGAGGGCGGGACCGCTCATGCCCATCTTCTTGGCGATGGCGTTGAGGGAGAGCGCCGAGGCGCCGTCCGCCGCGATCCGCTCCCAGGCGAGCTGCTTCACCTCCGCCCGGATCTGGTTCCGGTACCGCTCGCGGGGGGTCGCCCCGGTCTCCGTCATGTTCCGCTCCTGACCGCTCTCTGTTCGTTACAAGGTATCACCATGGCGAGCGGTTGACGCATTGACGAAGGGGTGGTTATAACTTCTCACAACAGCGATACCGAGTAGCGGAGGTCGTCATGAGTACCGTCGTCGAACGCCTGGAGGTGGTGCTGCCCGGCACCGTGGAGCCCGAGGGCCTGCGGCTGCGCCGGGTGCCGGTCCCGGTGCCCGGAGCCGGACAGCTGGTCGTGGCGATGGAGGCGACCGGAGTCTCCTTCGCGGAGCAGCAGATGCGGCGGGGCCGCTACTACGATCAGCCGCCCTTCCCCTTCGTCCCGGGGTACGACCTGGTGGGCACGGTGGACGCGGTGGGTCCCGGGGTCGGTCCGGAGCTGCTGGGGACCCGGGTGGCCGCGCTGACCAAGACCGGGAGCTGGGCCAGCCATGTCCTGCTGGACGCCGCCGACACCGTGCCGGTGCCCGAGGGGCTGGGCGCCGCCGAGGCCGAGACCGCCGTCGTCAACGGCATCACCGCCTGGCAGATGCTGCATCGCAGGGCGCGGATCGGGGCGGGGCGGACGGTCCTGGTCCACGGCGCCAACGGCGGTGTGGGGACCCTGCTGGTCCAGCTGGCGCTCAGCGCCGGGGCGAAGGTGATCGGCACCGCGTCGGACCGCCACCACGACGCGCTGCTGGAGCAGGGGGTGTTCCCCGTCGACTACCGGACCGAGGATGTCCCCGCCCGGGTGCGGGAGCTGGCGCCGGGCGGGGTGGACGCGGTCTTCGACCATGTCGGCGGGCGCAGTGTCACCGACTCCTGGCGGCTGCTGGCGCCAGGGGGCACCCTGGTCGCGTACGGCACGGCCGCCACCCGGGACGACACCGGATCCCAGCGGTGGCCGGTGCTGAAGATCCTCGCGAAGGTGTGGCTGTGGCACGCGCTGCCCAATGGGCGCCGTGCCTTCTTCTACAACGTCTGGGGCGGCCGGGCCTTCGCCAAGGAGCGCTTCCGGGCGCGGACGCGGGCCGATCTGGGGCAGGTCTTCGAGGCTCTGCGGCAGGGCGAGATCACCGCGCGGGTCGCCGCCGAACTGCCCCTGGACCGGGTCGCGGACGCGATGCGGCTCGCCGAGTCCGGCACGGTCAGCGGCAAGGTCGTGCTCACACCGTGACCCCCCGCCCCCGCCGCCTCTCCGCGCCGGGCCCTGCTTGTCCCTTCCGCTCCCTCCCGTGAGGAATCCACCATGACCGCCACCGTTCCCGCCGCCCGTGACGCCGCCGCGCCCGGTGGCCACGATCTACTCCCCGGCGCGCGAGCCGCCGCCGGGGGCGGTGCCGTCCTCGACAACCGGCCGTCCTATCTCGCGTTCGGCCTCGCCTGGCTGATCGGCCATGGCGCCGCCGCCCTCGCGCACGGCGCCGATCCCCTGGTGCCGATGCCGTCGGCGCTCCCTCAGTTCCTGCTGGTGGGCGGGTTGCTGGCGGCCACCGTCACCACCGGCGCGGTCGCGGCCAGGGCCGGGCGCGGGGTCACCGGCGGGGCGGCGCTCACCGCGCATCTGCTCACCGGCGGCTGGGCGGTCGGGTTCGGCTCGCTCTTCCTTCTGATCACCGCCCTAAGCGGTGCGCTGGACGAGGGGGTGGTGCACACCCTGATGTGGCCGGCCGCCTCCGGACTCGTCGTCGGCCTGCTCTATCTCGCGGGCGGCGCCGTCCACCGGGACCTGCTCCAGTACGGCCTGGGCTGCTGGCTCGCGCTCACCTCGACCGCCGCGCTCTTCCTCGACCGGCCGGGTCTGTACGCGGCCCTCGCGCTCGCCGGCGGCGGGAGCTATCTCGTCGCGGCGGCGCTGGAACCCCGGCGCCGGGCCGCCGCCCTCGTACCGCACCCGGTGGCGGCCCGAGTTCCGGCGGCCTGAGCCCCGGGGACCGGCCCCGGCGGGATCAGGGGTGGGGCGATCAGCGGCGGAGGTCCTCGATGACGGTGTTCACGACATGCTCCGCCAGCCGGTCCACGGTCTCGCGGTCCTGTCGCCGCAGCGGCCCCCGGGTGGCGAGGTCGGCGAAGCCGTGCACGGCGGACCAGCACACCCACTCGGCGTCGCTCCGCCGCCGGGCGGGGAGCGCCCCGGTGTCGACCGCCTCGTCCAGCGCGTCGAGGAGCAGTTGGTACGGGGGAGCCACCCGGTCCGCGACGGCGTCCGCGCGGTCGGGGTCGTTGAGGGTGAGGATGGCCAGCTCGAACCAGCCGGGCTCGGACAGGGCGAAGTGGATGTAGCCGAGCCCGACACCCCGCAGCCGCCGCAGCGCCCGCTCGCCCGGGCCGACGCTCTCGGCACCCTCGGCACCCTCTACGGGCTCGCCCGGGCCGGCCCCCTCGGCGGGCTCGGCCGGGTCGTCGGCCATCGCGTCCATCCGCAGCCGCATGGCACGGGCGAGGAGGTCCTGTGCCTCGACGGCGACCGCGAGGACCAGGGTCTGCCAGTCGGCGAAGTGACGGTACGCCGCATTCGGGGAGACCCCGACGGAGCGGGTGACCGACCGCAGCCCGAGCGCCTGGGAGCCGCCGTCCCGCGCGAGCCGCAGCCCGGCCTCCACCAGCGCGGAGCGCAGATCGCCATGGTGGTACGAGCGCGTGTCACTGACCATAGTCGGCACTACCTCCCGAGGCAGTGTACAGCGTGAACATCGGTGGGGCGCGGTATCACCACCACCCGGGCGTTCCGCTCCGTACCGCCCGTGCCGCCGGGCCGCTTTGAGCACGCCGCGAGAAGACGCGGGCCCGGTGCCATGGAAGCGTGGGAGGCGACGGCGGTCGGCCCCGGAGACCGGCCGTCCACGCCCCCGGGCGGCACACGACCGGGGACCGGAGCCACCCGGGTGGCGCGTCGACGGGGGAGTGCTGTCCCATGAAGCTCGCCGAGAGCGAGAGCGAGACTGAGGCCGGAGCCGGAGCCGGAGCCGGAGCCGGAGCCGGGACCGAGACCGGCGCCGGGGCCGAAGTCGGCCCGGCGTCCCGGGAGCTGACCCTGCGCGTGACGGCGAAGGAGCGCGCCGCCGACGGCGTGGCCGTCCTCCGGCTCGCCCACCCCGACGGGGCGCGGCTGCCCGACTGGACCCCCGGAGCCCATCTCGACCTCGTCCTGCCCGGCGGGCTGATCCGCTCGTACTCCCTCTGCGGGGACCGCTGGGACCCCCACTCCTACCGGATCGCCGTGCTCCGCGAACCCGCCGGCCGGGGCGGCTCGGCCCTGATCCACGACCGGATCCGGGTGGGCGACCGCGTCGGCGCCAAGCGCCCGCGCAACACCTTCCCGCTGGTCCCCTCGGACCGCTATCTCTTCCTCGCGGGCGGCATCGGCATCACCCCGCTGCTGCCGATGATCCATCAGGCCCGGCTGACCGGCGCGGAGTGGCACCTCGTGTACGGGGGACGCCGCCGCGCCGCGATGGCCTTCCTCGGCGAACTCGCCGCCCACGGCGACCGGGTCACCCTGGTCCCGGAGGACGAGTGCGGCCGGCCCACTCTGCCCACCTGGCTCGGCACGGTCCGGGAGGGCGTACGGATCTACTGCTGCGGCCCCGCCGGGCTGCTCGACGCCGTCGCGGCGGCCTCGGCGCACTGGCCCCCGTACACCCTGCGGACCGAGCGGTTCACCGCCCCGGAGCGGGAGACGCCGGTACGGGACGCCCCCTTCGAGGTGGTTCTCGCCCGTACCGGCGCCACCGTCACCGTCCCGCCCGGCACCACCGTGCTGGAGGCGCTGCGCACCGCCGGGGCGGATCTCCTCTCCTCCTGCGGGGAGGGCACCTGCGGCACCTGCGAGACCACCGTCCTCGCGGGCGCGGTCGACCACCGGGACGCCCTGCTCACCGACGCGGAACGGGCGACCGGCGACCGGATGTACCCCTGCGTCTCCCGCTCGCGCGGCGAACGGCTGGTCCTGGACCTGTGAGCCGGCCCGTACACCCGTCGCTGTCCGTCGCGTCCCCGGCCCCCGCGCCGGCCGTCCCCCACCTGGAGGCCGTTCACCGATGACCGAGACCAGCGGCACCGCCCACGGGTCCACGTCCCGCCCGCTCCCCGTCCTGGACCAGGACCCCTTCGGCCCCGAGGTGCTGACCGACCCCCTGTCCTTCGACACCGCGCTGCGCGACGCCGGTCCGCTGGTGCGGCTGAGCACCCACGACGTCTATGCGACCGGCCGGTACGCCGAGGTGCGCGCCGCGCTGCGCGACTGGCAGGGCCTCGCCTCCGGAGCGGGCGTCGGGCTGTCGAACTTCCGCACCGAGAAGCCCTGGCGCTCGCTGAGCGTGCTCCTGGAGGCCGACCCGCCCCACCACGACGCCCCGCGCTGGGTCCTGGCGGAGCTGCTCGGCCCCGCCGCGCAGCGCCGGTTGCGCGCCCGCTGGGCCGAGGTGGCGGAGGAGACGGTCGACCGGCTGCTGACCGGCCCGCCGGGCTCCTCCGTCACCTTCGACGCCGTGCCCTCGCTGGCGGAGGCGTACCCGCTGCGGGTCTTCCCCGACGCCCTGGGCATCCCCGACGAGGGACGCGAACATCTGCTGCCCTTCAGCGACTTCCTGCTCAACGCCTTCGGGCCGCGCAATGATCTGGTCTCCCGGGGAGCCCCGCACGCCCGGGCGCTGTCGGCCTGGGTGAGCGACCACTGCACCCGGGAGACCTATGCCGGGGAGGGCGACGGGTTCGGGGCACGGATCTGGGCGGCCGCCGACCGGGGTGAGATCACCCCCCGTCAGGCACCCCTGGTGGTCCGCTCCCTCTTCGCCGCCGGGGTCAACACCACGGTGCACGCGCTCGCCGCCCTGCTCCAGGCGCTCGCCACCCACCCCGACCAGTGGCGGCGGCTGCGCGCCGAACCCTCCCTGGCACGGGCGGCGTTCGACGAGGCGGTGCGCTGGGCGTCACCGGTGCAGACCTTCTTCCGGACCGCCACCGGCGAGGTGCGGGTGGGGGGTTCGGTGGTGCCCGACGGATCGAAGGTCCTGCTCTTCCTCGGCGCCGCCAACCGCGACCCGAGGCGCTGGCCGGACCCCGACACCTTCGACATCACCCGGGACCCCTCGGGCCATCTCGGCTTCGGCTTCGGGATCCATCAGTGCGTCGGCCAGAGCCTGGCCCGGCTGGAGGCCGAGTGTCTGCTCACCGCGCTGGTGCGGCGGGTGGAGACGCTGGAGCCCGCCGGGCCCGCCCGGCGCCGGCTCAACAACACGCTGCGGTCCTGGGATTCGGTCCCGGTGCGGGTCCGCCTCGCCGGGAGCGAACAGAATGTCAGTTCGATTCCGTCTGGGTGTTTGCCTCGCACTATCGAGGAGTATACGGTGTGAACACGGCCGATGTGAACAGTGTAAACTCCGGCGCGGTGCGGCCGGAGGAGTACGTTCCGGGGCCGCCTGGACCACCTGGGCCACCGGGAGACCCACCGGATCCCCCCGGGGTCCACCGCCGCCGGGGTGTCGACCGGTCGGGCGATCCGGCGCGTGTGCGCCATCGATGACGAAGGGAGAAACCCCGTGACCACGGTGGATTCGGGTACGTCGGAAGGTGCCGAGGTCCCGCGGACCGAGCCGGACCCCCGGCGGTGGCTGGTGCTCGCCCTGCTGTCGAGCCTTCAGTTCATGATCCTGCTGGATATGACCGTCGTGAATGTGGCCCTGCCCAGGATCCAGGACGGACTCGACTTCTCACCGTCGGGCCTCGCCTGGGTCGTCAACGGCTATGTCCTCGCC
Source organism: Streptomyces sp. NPDC000594 (assembly GCF_040299965.1). NCBI lineage: Bacteria > Bacillati > Actinomycetota > Actinomycetes > Kitasatosporales > Streptomycetaceae > Streptomyces > Streptomyces sp. NPDC000594. Next base: position 179,979 of record NZ_JBEPCY010000001.1, read on the forward strand.
GCGGGCGGTCTGTTGATGCTCGGCGGACGGCTGGCGGACGTCTTCGGGCGGCGGCGTCTGCTGATGTGCGGGGTGGTCCTCTTCACGCTCTCCTCCGCCGTCTCCGGTGCCGCGGTCGACCCCTGGATGATGGTGCTCGGCCGGTTCGGCCAGGGCGCGTCCGAGGCGCTCGCCGCCCCCGCGTCCCTCGGCCTGATCGCCCTGCTCTTCACCGACCCCAAGGAGCGCACCAAGGCGCTCGGCATCTGGGGCGGGATCATCGGACTCGGCGGCACCCTGGGCTATGTCATCTCCGGAGTCCTGACTGATCTGGCCTCCTGGCGCTGGATCTTCTTCATCAATCTGCCGGTCGCCCTCGTGGTGATGTTCCTGATCCCGCGCCTGGTCACCGAGAGCAAGATGGTGCGCGAGAAGGGCCAGAGCCTCGACATCGTGGGTGCGATCACCCTGACCCTGGGCCTCGTCGGCGTCGTCTACGGACTCCTCCAGGCGGCCGATCACCCCTGGGGCTCCGCGAAGGTGCTCGCCCCGCTCGCCGCCGGTCTGGCGCTGCTCGTGGTGATGATCCTGGTGGAACGGAAGGTGTCCGACCCCCTCGTACCGCTGAGCTTCTTCGCCAACCGCACCCGCTCCGTCGTCAACTTCACCACGCTGTTCTTCATGGCCGCGTTCATCTCCTACACCTTTATGCTCACCCTGTTCGAGCAGCGGGTGCTGGACTACTCCCCGCTGGTCAGCGGATTGGCCTGGTTGCCGCTGAGCGTCGGCATCGGCACCGGTATCGGACTGGGCACCGCGCTCATCCCACAACTGGGCATCCGGGTGGTCACCTCGGTCGGCTACATCGGCGCGGGCGTGGGCCTCTTCCTCACCAGCATGATCGACGTGGACAGCTCCTACTGGGGCGGCATCATGCCGGGGATGCTCGTCTTCGGTCTCTTCGCGGGTGTCACCATGCCCGCCGCCACCAACGCCGCGCTCCACGGGGTCACCGTCCAGGACTCCAGCCTCGCCTCCGGGGTGCAGACCACCATGCAGCAGATCGGTGGCGCCCTCGGTGTCGCCGTCCTGGTGACCCTGGCGATCCGGGACACCGAGGACGCGATCGGGCGCGGTGTCGACGCCGATGTTGCCACCACCGAGGGGTACGCCCTGGCCTTCCGGGTCGGCGGCGCCCTGATGGTCATCGGCGGACTCCTGCTGCTCGCCCTGGTGGAGCGGGTCGACACCAAGCTGCGTGACCCCATGGCCGAGAGCGTCGCCCGCACCGGCTGACCCGGAGGGGCGAACCCCACCGGCTGACCTGGAGGGGAGAACCCCGCCGGAACGATCCGCCGGGAGGCCGGGCGCCTCCCGGCGGCCCCGTCCGTCGAACGGAAAGGCTGACCGCGATGACCGTCGCCCCCATCGTCCGTGCCGCGCCCAACCAGACCGAACTCCTCTCCGTCGACGCCGACTATCTGTGGCACCCCTGGTCGCCGAGCCGGGTCAGCCCCGACACCCTGGTCGCGGTCGCGGGCGAGGGCTGCGAGGTCCGGGACGCGGACGGCCGCACCTATCTCGACGCCAAGTCCTCCGGGCTCAACGCCACCCTGGGATACGGCTGCCGGGCCGTCACCGACGCGATCAGCGCCCAGCTGGCGCAGCTGATGACCTATGACATGGGCGAGGGGGCCAATGTCCCCGCGATCCGGCTGGCCCAGCGGATCGCGGGACTCACCGGACCCCGGCTGACCCGGACCTTCTTCTGCAACAGCGGCTCCGAGGCGATCGAGACCTGTGTCCGGATCGCCCGCTTCTACCATGCCGTCCGTGAGGACACCGGACGTACCCTCATCGTCTCGCTGGACACGTCCTACCACGGGGCCACGATGGCGGCGGCCGCCTGCTCGCCCGCGGCGACGCCGGTCGCGCCTGAGGTCGCCCCGGGCGGCTTTGTGACCGTGCCCGGACCGGGCCGTACGGAGGGGCCGGGCCATGCGGAAGGGTCCGGCGGTCACCCCGCCGACCCCGGTCCCGGCCCCGACCCCGCCGCCGATGGCGCGGACGCCCTGCGTGAGTTCCTCGCCGAACACGGGTCCCGTACCGCCGCCGTCGTCCTCGAACCGGTCCAGGCCCGGGGCGCCCAGGTGGCGTCCGACGCCTATCTGCGGGCGGTGCGCGCCCTGTGCGACCGCCACGGTGTGCTGCTGATCCTCGACGAGGTCACCACCGGATTCGGCCGTACGGGGCTGATGTTCGGCTACCAGCACTCCGGGGCCGAGCCGGACATCCTGGCCACCAGCAAGGGACTCGCCGCCGGATATATGTCCCTCGCCGCGGTCACCACCACCCAGCACATCTTCGATGTCTTCGACCGGAACAAGGAGCGGGCCGGGTTCGTCCACGGCCACACCCACTCCGGCCACGCCGCCGCCTGCGCCGCGGGCCTGGCGGTGATCGACGTCATCGAGAAGGAGCGGGTGCTCGCCAATGTCCGCGCCCGGGAGGCCCAGCTGTTCACCGCGCTTGAGGCCGTCCGCCCGCTGCCGCACCTCCGCGAGGTGCGCGGGAGAGGGCTGCTGATCGCCCTGGAGACGGACGGCTCCCGGCGCGCCGCGCGGATCCGGGCCCGTATGCGGCAGGACGGGATCCTGGTACGGCGCACCGGCCGGAACATCCTTCTGGCCCCGCCGCTGATCATCACCGAGACTGAGACGGCCCGGCTGGCCGGCGCGCTGACGGCCGCCGTCGAGGCGGTCGCCGGCGACGCGGGCTGACCGGCCGGCGGCACCCGGCGGCGTCCCGCCCCGCAGGACCATTCGAAGAGACACCGATCGGAAGAGCAAGGAGAAACGTCATGGCAGCCGCGGCGAAGAACCCCCCGCAGGACATCGACACCACCTTCACGGCGGACATCATCAAGGAGAACACCAGCGGCTGGATCTGTGTGATCATGCCCGGCTCCGGTGATTTCTTCGGCACCCGGAAGGCCGTCAAGGTCTCCGGTCTGGCCGACGGCAAGGAATTCCAGGCGACCATGCTCCCGATGGGGGACGGAACGCATATGCTCCCGCTCCGGGCAGCCCTGCGCAAATCCCTCGGAAAGGACCAGGGGGACAAGGTCACCGTGCAGCTCCAGAAGCGTCTGAGCTAAACGTTCTCGATTCACCGGGGAGCGGTCGGGCGAACTCCCCGAATGGCCGTTCCCACCTTGGCAATTCACTTTGGAAGGCGGTAGTTTCCCACCATGGCTGACGCAACACAGAACGACAATGGGGCGACGGTCGGGGATCCCACTCCCGGCTGGTTCGACATTTCCACTCCGGATTCCGCGCGGGCGCGTGCCTTCTACCAGAAGATGTTCGGCTGGTCGGTGCATGTCCTGGACGAGACCTACTCCGTGGTGGGCGCCGAGGGCGCCCCGCCCGCGGGCGGTATCGGCCAGGCGGGTCCCGACAGCCCGTATGTCGGGGTCGTCGTCTACTTCCCCGTCCCGGATGTGGACGCGGCGCTGGCGCACGCCGTGGAGCTGGGCGGCAAGCGGGTGATGGAGCCCCAGTCCACCCCGGACGGCCGGATCGCCGCGTTCTCCGACCCGGACGGCAACACCATCGGCGTGATGAGCCCCTGAGGCACTGACTTTCCGAGACGCACGGCAACGGCCTTCAGGACCCGGCCAGGGTCCTGAAGGCCGTTTCTTGAGGGGTGCGAGCCCCCGGGTGTCACCGGGCGAAGAACTCCATCAGCAGCGGCGCCCCCGCCTTCTGGTCGAAGAGGTGGTCATAGCCGTGCATCGTCACCAGCTCGGCCCCGGGCACCTCCTCGGCGATCCGGGCGCACGCGTCATGGATCACCCGCTGGCCCTCGTCGCCCCGCATCACCAGGGTGGGCACCCCGATGCGGTGCAGCGCGTCATAGGGGAGCGCCAGATGGTCCCGGTTGATCAGGGCGTCGTAGTAGGTGGACCGGGTCATGGTCTGGAAGGCCGCCCAGGCCGGGTGGGTCTTGAACTTCTCGATCGACTCGTCGTCCAGGAACCCCACGATGTCCCGGGAGAAGAGGGTGACCACCTCCTCGCGGCGGTCCTCGTCGATGAGCCGCCGCAGCGTGGAGACCTGCTCCGCCGTGGTCGGTGAGGACCAGTACGGAGGCTCGTACAGGCCGAGGCGGAGCATCGGCAGACCGCCGGCCGCGGCCAGTACGGCGATCATGCCGCCGGTGCAGTTGGCGAAGACATGGCTCGGCTCGCCCACCGCGTCCAGGATCGCGGCCAGGTCCTCGATCTCCCGGTCGATCGTCCAGCGCCCCGGGTCACCCTCACCGCTGTCGCCCCTGCCCCGGCGGTCATAGGTGTACACCGTGAAACGCTCGGACATGATGGTCGAGAGCGGGGTGAACATGGCCCGGTCGTTGAGCCCTCCGCCGATCACCACCACGGGCGGGCCGCTTCCGTACCGCTCGTACGCGATGACGGTGCCGTCCGCCGACACCGCCGTCTCCATCGGACAGTCGCGCGCGTCACCGTAGTCCGCGTCGAGATCGCCGAGGATGCCGCCGCCTTCCGCGCCGTCCTCCCCGGCCGGGGAGATGTCCACTGTGCCGCTCGTCGCGGGTGCTGGTTCCACCATGCTCCGTCCCTCGCTCCTGTCGTCCGTGTCTGCTCAGGCCACCAGGGCGGGCTTGCCGTGGAGATGTACGGGTACGGTCTCGTGACCGTTGACCACGAAACTGCCCTGCCCCACCAGCTTGTCCCGGTCGACCGCCAGCTCCAGGTCGGGGAAGCGCTCGAAGAGGGCGGGGATGCCGATCATCCAGGCACTCTTCGCCAGCCGTGCGCCCAGGCAGTAGTGCACGCCGAAGCCGAACGACAGATGGGTCTTGTCCTCGCGCAGCGCGTCGAAGGTGTGCGCGTCCGCCCCGTGGATCGCCGGGTCCCGGCCGACGCCGGCGAAGTCCACCAGCACGACATCGCCCCGCCGCATCCGTACCCCGCCGATCTCCACATCCCGGGTGGCGAAGCGGAACGGCAGATGCGCGACGGGCGACTCCACCCGCAGGGTCTCCTCGAAGATGTTCTCCCAGGGGACCTCCCCGGACTTGACCCTGGCCAGCAGGGCACGGTCGCTCATCAGGGCGACGGAGGCATGGGCGAGCGCGTTGACCAGCGTCTCGGAGCCGGCGCCCAGCAGCAGATGGAGGGTGCCGATCATCTCCGAGTCGCTGAGCCGGGAGCCGTCCTCGTCCTGCGCCGCGATCATCCCGGTCGTCAGGTCGTCACCCGGGTTGTCCCGCTTGTACTGGACCAGATTGCCGATGGCTATCTGCCACTGGTCGAGGTTGGCCGAGGCGACCTCGGCGGTGATCCGGGTGTCGATGTTCTTGTGGCCGCCCTCCAGCACCCCCGCGCGGGCGTCCTCCGGAACCCCGAACAGATCGCACATCAGCCGGGTCGGCAGCTCCATATGGAAGCGGCCCTTCAGATCCACGACCTCATCGGGGCCGGCGGCCGCCAGACCGTCCAGCAGCTCCTTCACCGTGGCCTCGATATAGGGCTTCATCGCCTCGACCCGGCGCTGGGTGAACGCCTTCAGCAGCAGCTTGCGCAGACGTGCGTGGTCGGTGCCGTCCTGGGTGGCCATGGTGTCCATCGCCGCCCAGGTGATCAGCGGCCAGCCGTTGGAGATCTCCCCGTTCATGTACGCGGGCCAGTTGCGGCGGGGGTTCTTGGAGAACAGCTCCTCGTTCCCCATGATCTCCTTGGTGACCTCGTAGTCGTGCACCGACCACGCGAGCACACCGTCCTGGAGTTCGACCCGTGCGATCGGGCCCTGCTCGCGCAGCCGGGTGGTCTCACCGTGTGTATCGAGGCCTTGCGGGTCGAGCCGGTAGGGGCAAACAGCGTCTGACATGAGACACGACCTCCAGCGGGGTCCATGGTGGTGGCGAGAATTCGATTTCATCGATGACTTCATGCTATTTCCCGCACCGGTGGCCGACTTCTTTCTGATTGCCATGATTCCCGGCCCCGCGAAAACACCGTGAGGATCCCCGCAAGCAGGAAGAAGAAAGCCCCGGGCCGCCCGGCGTACTTTCGAGTCTCCCGCCATCCGAGGAGATCGCCATGGAATTCGTCCTGACCCCGCCCACCGCCCCGCCGGCCCCCACCCCCGAGGGACTCGCGGCCCTGCACCATGTCGGGGTCACCGTCAGCGACCTGGAGCGCAGTGTCCGCTGGTACGAGGAGAAGCTCGGCATGGTCCAGTGGATGAAGGAGCGGTTCGACGGCGGGCGCACGGCGGGTCTGATGCGCCCCGGCACCGGTGTCTATCTGGGACTGACCCAGCACGAGAGCGGCACGGGGGAGGAGTTCGCCCCGCACCGCACCGGCCTGGACCATCTCACCTTCGCCGCCGGAAGCCTGGAAGAGCTGGAGAGCTGGCGGGCCCATCTGGTCTCCCTCAAGGTGGAGTGCAGCGAGGTGCGCGTCCATCAGGAGCCCATCGCGTTCGCCCTGTTCACCTTCAGCGACCCCGACGGGGTCGCCCTGGAGGTCATGCACATCGCGGGCTGACCCGGTCACAGCGCCGGCACACCAGCGCCGGCGAGACCACGAGCACACCAGCACCAGCACCAGCACCAGCGCCCGCCCCTCGTCCCCGTGGCCCGGTCGCCCCGGCCGGCGCGGAGCGGGGGGCGGCCCCGGCACCACCCCTTCGGAGCACTCTGGAGCGACCATGTCCGACATACCCCTGGCCGTAGTCACCGGGGCATCCTCCGGTATCGGCGCGGAGTTCACCCGGGTCCTGGCGGCCCGGGGACACCGGGTCCTGGCCGTGGCCCGGCGGGCCGACCGGCTCGCCGCGCTGGCGGCGGAGACCGGCGGCCTGGTGATCCCCGAGGTCCGTGACCTCACCGCCGACGGCGCCAACGCCGCCGTCGCCGAGCGCGCCGAGGAGCTGGGCGGCGCCGATCTGCTGGTCTGCAACGCCGGGCGCGGGCTGCACGGCCGGTTCGTCGACGCGGACCGCGCCGACACCCTCGACATGCTGCGGCTCAATGTCCTCTCCGGTGTCGACCTCACCGCCCGGGTGGTGCCGCGGATGGTGGCGCGCGGCTCCGGCGGGGTGATCGTGGTCGCCTCGACCCTGGGCTTCGTCACCACGCCGTATCTCGCCGCCTACGGGGCGAGCAAGGCGTTCCTGCTCTCCTTCGCCGAGGCGCTCGCCACCGAGCTGGCGGGGACCGGGGTGCGGGCGATGGCCCTCTGCCCCGGGCCGACCGTCTCGGAGTTCAGCGAGGTCGCCGGGCTCGGTGACAAGGTGGAGAAGACCCCCGGCCACACCACCACCGCCGAGGTGGTGGCGGGGGCGATGCGGGCCTGGGACGCCGGCCGGACGGTGACCGTGCCCGGCACCGTCACCCGGCTGATGACCACGGCGCTCGACCTCGCCCCGCGCCCGGTCTCCCGCCGGGTGATGGAGCGCATCTTCCGCTGAGGGAGCCCCGGGCGGTCCCGCGCGGGTCCCGGGCGGGTCCCGAGCGGGCGCCGAAGGGCCCGTGGTCCGTCTCCGGATCCACGGGCCCTTTGTCCACGGGCCTTGTCCATGGGCCCTTCGGCCGTGCCCGCGCCGTCGGGGCGACACCGGTGGGCGACACCGGTGGGGGGCGGGTGGGGCGTGCCGCTGTGATCCCGGCGGGGCGGCACCCCCGTACCTCACCGGCCCTCGGCCGCCCGGCGGAACTCCCGCAGTTCCGAGACGAACAGGTCCGGCTGCTCCATGGCGGCGAAGTGACCGCCGCGCGGCGCCTCCGTCCACCGGACGATCCGGGGATTCCTGCTCTCCGCCAGCCGTCGCACCGGCTGCGCCAGATCCGCGGGATACACCGTCACCCCCAGCGGCCCCGGCACGCCGGGCAGCGGCGGCGGGGGAGCGGAGGTGATCGGCAGGAACGGGGCGTTGTCCGCGTAGAGATGGGCGGACGAGGCACCGGTGCCGGTCAGCCAGTACAGCGACACATGGGACAGCAGCGTGTCACGGTCGATGGCGTCCTCGGGACTCTTCTCCGAGTCGCTCCACTCGTAGAACTTCTCCACGCTCCACGCCAGCTGGGAGACGGGAGAGTCCGTCATCCCGTACCCCACCGTCTGCGGCCGGGTCGCCAGCAGCTTCATATAGCCGGAGCCCTCGTCGACGAAGGTCCCCAGCCGCTGGAGCCTGCCCAGCTCCGCCGCGTCCAGATCGGCCGGCTCCGCCGGGTCGCCGGACGGGGCCGCGAAGAGGAAGTTGACCTGGGTGCCCAGGACATGCTCGGTGTCCATGGCCCCGAGGATGATCGACACCGAGGCCCCGAGGTCACCGCCCTGCGGGAGGTACCGCTCGTACCCCAGTGAGGCCATCAGCCCGGCCCACAGCGACGCCACCCGGGGGAGGGCCCAGCCGTGCTCGGTGATCGGCCCGGAGAAGCCGAAGCCCGGCAGCGACGGGACGACGACATGGAAGGCGTCCGCCGGGTCACCGCCGTGCGCCCGGGGGTCGGTCAGCGGGCCGATCACCTCCAGGAACTCGATGAACGAGCCGGGCCAGCCATGGGTGAGCAGCAGGGCGACGGCGTCCGGCTCGGGCGAACGCACATGCAGAAAGTGGATGTCCGCGCCGTCGATGGTGGTCATGAACTGCGGAAAGGCATTGATCCTGGCCTCGGTGGCCCGCCAGTCGAAGCCGTCGCGCCAGTACGCCGCCAGCTCCTGGAGATAGGACTGCGGCGCGCCCCTGCTCCAGCCGGTGTCGGGCATCCTCGCCGGCCAGCGGGTGGCACGGAGCCGCGCGCGGAGGTCGTCCAGGTCTTCCTGGGGAACGCGGACATGGAACGGACGCATGACTGCTCCTCATCTCTGCAACTCTGCAACTCCGCGTCGGTCGTGGAGGAATCCGCCACGGGGGAAGGGACGGGAGACCCGGGCGCGTGTGGAGAGCGGGCCCCGCCCCTGTCGTCCATCGCGGACGCTACAAGCCCCCGCTCCGGCGGCATACCGTCGTGCGTGATTGGAGCACGACAGGAGAAGCCGCCGCCGTACCACCGGTGGACCCGCCCGGCGCGCCCGCTACTTCGCAACGTGGGAGAAGAGACTCCCGGGGCCCGCCGCTAGCGTTTCCGGCGACCGCTCACCCGTCCCACCAGGGGAGGCGCACCTCCATGGGAACCAAGACCGGCGATCACGCCGTCGTGCTCGGGGGCAGCATCGGCGGCCTTCTCGCCGCGCGTGTGCTCTCCGACTCCTACCACCGGGTCACCGTCATCGACCGGGACGACCTCACCGGCTCGGGCATGGACCCCCGACCGGCGGTCCCCTGGTCCGTCCATATCCACGCCCTGCTCGAACGGGGCCGGCAGATCCTTGAGGAGCTGTTCCCCGGCTTTGTGGACGATCTGCTCGCCCTCGGCGTGCCGGTGGGCGACTACGGGACCACCTGCCACTACTACTTCAACGGCCGGATGTTCGCCGAGGCCGAGACCGGGATGGCCTGTGTGGGTGCCAACCGCCCGGTCCTGGAGCACCAGATCCGCACCCGGGTGACCGGGATCCCCGGGGTGACCCTGCGGGAGCGGACCGACATCGTCGGGCTGGTGGCCACCGGGGACAACGCCAGGATCACCGGTGTCCGGGTACAGCCCCGGGACGGCGCGGACCCCGGGCGGGGCACTGACCCCGGGCCGGGCGCGGTCTCCGGTCCCGGCGCGGCGGAGATCATCCACGCGGACCTCGTCGTGGACGCCACGGGGCGGGCCTCGCGCACCCCCCGCTGGCTGGAGGAGCTGGGCTATGAACGGGCTCCCGAGGAGAAGGTCCACATGGACCTGACGTACACCACCATGGACTTCACCGGACCGCTGCCGCACGATCCCCTCGGTGACGACATCGCGCTGGTGCCGACCGCGACACCGGCCCGGCCGCGCGGGGCCATCTTCGCCCGGCTGGCGGACCGGTACGCGCTCACCCTGACGGGGATACGCGGCGACCGCGCGCCCACCGACCGCGAGGGCTTCCTCGACTACGCCAGGACGCTGCCGATCCCCGATATCCACCAGGCCGTCCGGGACGCCGAACAGCGCGGCCCGGCGGGCAGTTTCCGCTTCCCGGCGAGTGTGCGGCACCGGTACGAGCGGCTGCGGCGCTTCCCCGCCGGCTATCTCGTCATCGGCGACGCCGCCTGCATCTTCAACCCCGTGTACGCCCAGGGGATGACCGTGGCCGCGATGGGGGCGACCGTGCTGCGGCGCCATGTGGCCGAGGGGCGCGAGCCGCGCGCGGACGCCTACTTCCGCGACCTGGCCAAGGTCACCGACGCGCCGTGGAGCATGTCGGCCGCGGCGGATCTGGGGTATCCGGGGGTACGGGGGCGCCGGACCCTGGCGACCCGGATGGCCAATCTCTATGTCACGAAGGTGCAGGCCGCGGCGGCCCATGACGCCGTGGTGGCGCGGAGCTTCATCCGCACGATCTCGTTGGTGGACCCGCCGCAGAGTCTGATGACGCCGTCGATGATGCGCCGGGTCCTCCTCGGCACCGGGTCCCGTACCGCGTCCGGCCCGGCGGACCGTGCCCCGGCGCCCTCCTCCGGCCCGCCGCCCACGGCGGGTTAGCCCTCCCGACCGGCCTCCGGACCGGCCTCCGGACCGGCCTCCCGACCGGCCTCCCGACCGGCAGCCCCGCCGACCGGGAGGCCGGCCTCACCCGCCTTCGACCGGCGGCCCGCCGTGTCAGCCCCGTGCGACCCCTTCCCTCACCCTGGACGAGGAGACCCGTGTCCCACCTCCGGCCGGACGGCGGACAGCCGCGCGCTGCCGCCGTCCCCGCACCCGCCCGCACCCGTCACCGATGGGCGGCGCTGGTCCTGCTCTGCGCCGCCAACTTCGCGGTCCTGCTGGACTCGCAGAGCGTCATCCTCGCCCTGCCCCAGCTCTCCGGCGACCTCGGCATGTCCGCCGGGGACGCGCAGTGGATCCTCAGCGCCAAACTGATCACCTTCGGCGGACTGCTGCTGCTGGGCGGGCGGACCGCCGACCGGCTCGGCCGCCGCCGGGTCTTCCTCGTCGGGACCGCCGTCTTCATCCTCTCCTCGGTGATCTGCGGCTTCGCCCCCAACGGCCCGGTCATCATCGGCGCACGGGTCCTCAGCGGGGTGTCGGCCGCGCTGATGGTCCCCACCGCCCTGTCGATCCTGCTGAACACCTTCCCCGAGGGCCGGGACCGCAACACCGCGCTCGCGGGATGGGCGGGCATCGGCGGCATCGGCGCCACCGCCGGGCTGCTGGTGGGCGGTCTGCTCACCGAACACCTCGGCTGGCAGTGGGTCTTCTTCGTCAATGTGCCCATCGGCCTGCTGGTCCTGGTCCTCGCCCCGCTGCTCCTCGCCGAGAGCCGGGGCCGGAGCCGGGACCACCAGGGCCCGTACAACATCAGTGGTGCCCTGACCAGCACGCTCGCCCTGGTCGTCGTCATCCTCGCGGTCACCAGGGCCTCCGTGAACGGCTGGACCGGGCCCCGCACCCTGGCCCTGCTCGCCGCCTTCGCCGTACTCGCCGCCCTCTTCGTCGCCATCGAGCGGAGATCGTCCTCACCGCTGCTCCCGCCGGACCTGCTGCGCCGGGGGACGCTCGCCGGGGGCAATCTCGTCACCCTCACCATGGGCATGGCCGCCTTCGGTCTCTCCGTCACCATCTCCCTCTACGGACAGGTCGTCCTCGGGCACGGCCCGCTCGAATTCGGCCTGCTCCAGTCCGTGATGCCGTTCCTCGCCTTCGTCGGGGCGTACGCGGGCCAGTCCGTGGTCACCCGGATCGGCTTCCGGCCGGTGGTCGGCGCGGGCCTGGTCCTGCTCTGTGCCGGTGCGCTGCTGCTCTCCCGGGTCCCGGTCGACGGCGAGTACGTCCCCGACATCCTCTGGGGTCTGGTGGTCTTCGGGCCCGGTCTGGGCGCCGGTACGGCGGCGGCGTCGGTGGCCGCGCTCGCCCGGGTCCCCGAGCGGGCCAGCGGGGTCGCCTCCGGGCTCACCGTCGCCGCCCTCCAGGTCGGCGGTGCGCTGGGCATCGCCATCGTCACCTCGGTGGCGACCACGTACTCCACCGGGCCCGGCCCCGAGGGCACGACGGCGGGACTGCGGGCCGCGTTCACGGCCTGCGCGGTCTTCGCGGTGGTCGGGATGGTGCTCGCCGCCGCGCTGCTGCGGCGCCCCGGACCCGGCGCGGCGGTGCCCCCGGACTCCGGAGCCCCGGGCCGGGAACGGGATCTGCCGCTCGTCCGCTGAACCCGCCCAGGGCCCCGGCGCCCGATCCCCGATGCCCGGAGCCACGGAAGCGGTACGAGGAGACAGGAAGGGAGACATCCGGTGACCGACCCGGTGGACAAGGCGACGGTCGAGGCGGCGGTCGAGCCGGGAAACGGGGCGGCGGTCGAGGCGGGCAGCGGGTCGGTGCCCCGGTCCCTGATGGTCCGTTCGTCCGACGGCACCCCGCTGGCCTGCGAACGGACCGGTGAGGGCCCCCCGGTCGTCCTGGTCGCGGGCGGCCTCGGCGACCGGCGGATGTTCGACCGGCTCACCGCCGCGCTCGCCGCGCGCTTCACCGTGGTCACCTATGACCGCCGGGGGCGCGGCGACAGCGGCGACCGGAGCCCCGGGCGCTACTCCATCGACCGGGAGACCGAGGACCTGGCCGCCGTGCTCCGCGCCGCCGGCGGCCCGGCCGCCGTCTTCGCCAACTGCACCGGCGGGATCATCGCCGTCCGTACCGCCGCCCAGGGCGTGCCATCGGCCGGACTCGTCCTCTACGAGCCGCCGTTCGGCGCCCCGCCCAACCCGGACGGCTATCTGGACCGGCTGCGGCGGCTCATCGCCCAGGGCCGCAGGGCCGAGGCGGTGACCCTCTTCTGGCGGGAGTCCGTCCGCTTCGACGAGGACGTGATCGTACGGCTCAGGGCGCACCGGGCATGGCCGGTCTTCCAGGAGCTGGCGCCGACCCTGGTCCACGACGGCCTCATCGGTGAGCGGCACGGCGCGCTCCCGCACGACATCCTGCCCCGGATCACCGCCCCCGTCCTGATCCTGGGCGGCACCCGCAGCCCCCGGTGGATCCAGGACTCCTGCACCACCCTGGCCCGGGAGATCCCCCGGGCCCGCTACACCCGTATCCCCGGCGAGGGCCATGTCCTCCCGCAGGAGGCCGTGGCCCCGCTGCTGAGGGATTTCCTGCTGTCCCGGCCCGCTGTCCCGACCTGATGTCTGAACTGCTTTCCGGCCGGGCGGAACCGCCGCCCCGGCCGGAGGCGAACGGAGAGAAACATGGCCACGACATTCGTTGTCCGCTACACCATGCGCCCGGAGACCGCCGACGCGAATCAGGAACTCGTGGAGAAGGTCTTCGCCGAATTGGCCCGGAAGAATCCCGAAGGGGTGCGCTACACCTCGCTGCGGCTTGCCGACGGGGTGAGCTTCGTCCATATCGCGGTCCTTGAGGAGGGTGCCGCACCCCTCACCGATCTCACCGCCTTCCAGGAATTCCAGAAGGGATTCGGCGAGCGGGCGGCGGGACCCGCCGAGGCCGGAGCAGCCACGGTGGTCGGTGCCTGGGGATTCGGTTCGTGATCGGACCGATCGGACTGCGCCCCGCGACCCGGGCCTGGGCGAGCGCGCCCGGCCCGGGCGTCGTGCCGCTGCCCGAGCTGCGTGGCACGCTCAGTACCGCCGACGCCGATCTCATCGCCGTGGCGGGGGACTTCGGCAACCGGATCCACCACCGCCCGCTCGCCGTGGTCCGGCCGGCGGACGCGGCCGATGTCGCCGCCGTGGTCCGCTTCGGAGATGTCTGCGGCATCCCGGTGGTGCCCCGGGGCGCCGGGAAGTCGGTCGACGGCCAGGCCCAGGCCCCGGACGGCATCGTGCTCGATCTGACCTCGCTCGCCACCGTCGGCCCCGTCGCGGGCGACCGGGTCACCGCGGCGGCCGGGGCCCGGTGGAGCGCGGTGGTCTCCACCACCCTGGCGCACCGGCTGATGCCCCCCGTCCTCCCCGACTATCTGGAGCTGTCCGTCGGCGGCACCCTCTCCGCCGGAGGGTTCGGCGGTACCAGCCACCGGTACGGCTCCCAGGCCGACCATGTCGATGCGCTCGATGTCGTCACCCCCGACGGATCGCTGACCCGCTGCTCACCCACCCGGAACACCGCCCTCTTCGACGCGGTGCGCGGCAGTCAGGGGCGGTACGGGGTGATCGTCCGCGCCACCCTCGCCCTGACCCGTGCCCCGGCCCTGGCCCGGGTCCACCGGCTGGTCTACCGCGACCTCGGTGTCTTCCTCGCCGACCAGCGGCGGCTCATCGGCGACGGCCGCTTCGGCCATGTCCTCGGCCAGGCCTTCCCGGGGGTTCTCCCCGGGAGCGGGGACGGGGAGTGGGCCTTCGTCCTGGAGGCCATGACCGCCTTCGACCCCCCGCACCCGCCCGACGACGGTGCCCTGCTCGGCGATCTCGCGTATGAGCCCGGTACGGCGGAGAGCGCCACCACGCCCCTCGCGGAGTTTCTGCACCGGCTCGCCCCTCTGGAGGAACGGCTGCGCGCCGCCGGTTCCTGGCAGTCGGATCCGCACCCCCGGCGCACCGTGCTGCTGCCGGGGCGCCATGCCGAACGGGTGGTCGCGGCGACCCTGCGCCGGCTGACCGCCGCCGGCCTCGGCACGGGCGGCTCGGTGCTGCTCTACCCGGTCCCCACGGGGCGGATCGGCGCCCCCGGGGTGCCGGTGGCCCGCGACCCGATCACCGTGGTCTTCGGTCTCCAGCGCACGGCGCCGCCCGGGGAGCGGGCCGTGCTCGACGCGATGCTGCGGGGGAACGCCGACCTGCTCGCCGAGGCGGAGCGGCTGGGCGGGGCGGGGTACGCGGGTCCTCCCGCCCGCCGTCCCGCCCGCTCCACCGCGCCGTCCGGGGAGGCCGGCCCGCGCTGAGACAGCCGCGTCACGATGTCCTCCGGCCCGTCGGGAAACCCCCGGCGGGCCGGATTCTTTTTCTGCGCACCCCTCCGGAAAAATTCCCCCGGAAATCCCGCCGGGCCGGAATCGATGGGTCCGTTTCACGCCATTCGGGGGGAGTGATGGCCCCATTCTTCCCGATCCTTCCGTCTGTGCTGGCCGAATCCCTTCGGAGCGACCGTACCGGCGCCGTCCGGAACTGCCGCACAACGGGGCTGAATTCATTCGGTCAAGGTTGAGCAATTTCTTTCGGAATGCTTCGTTCATATTGCTGCGGCAATTTATTGACCGGCTACATCCAGTGTCCGTAGGGTCATGATCAGACGCCATCCGGAAAAGGTTGTGCGAGTTCCCGGCGTCACAATTCCCCCCTCAATGAAGGAGTGGTTTTCTATGCGAGTGAAGAACCGCGTCGCGAAGATCGTCGCAGGCTCGGTGGTCGCACTCGGTATGACGGTGGCCTTCCAGGCGCCGGCCGTGGCCGTGGCCGCCGCGCCGTCGGTCTCGGTGACCCCGGCGACCGGTCTGGCCGACGGTGCCGTGGTCCAGGTGAGCGGTACCGGCCTCCAGGCCGGAGTCACCTACTCCGTCGGTCAGTGCGCCGAGGTCCAGGCGGGTGTGCTCGCCTGCAACCCCGCGAACGCCACCGTGACCGCCGGCGCCGACGGCACCGTGAACACCCCGCTGAAGGTCGACAAGCGGTACCAGGGCGTCCTCTTCGACGACAGTGTCTGGGGCACCGTGGACTGCGCCTCAGTGAAGTGTGTCGTCGGTCTGTCCGACAGCACCGGTCAGGGTCCCGCAGGTGTCCCCGTCTCCTTCCGGTAACGGGCGGCACTGACCGTCGACGGGCGGCGCTGACGGCGTCGTCCCCCCACCAGCGAGCGGCCCGCCGGTCTCCCCGGCGGGCCGTTCCGCTCTCCGGGCACGGGGGATACGAGGGTGTACGGGTACGGGTGCCGGTGCCGGTGCCGGGCGTCGCGGGGGCGCTGCCGCACGGTCAGGGGTGCGGCTCCCCGGCCAGGGGTGTGGCTACGGGGCCCTGACCAGGCCCTGGATGACCCGTTCCACGACATCCTCGGCCAGCGGCTCGATGACCGAGCGCTCCTGCCCGAACAGTGGCCCCCGGGTCACCAGATCGGCGAAGCCGTGCACCGCCGACCAGCAGACCCACTCCGCGTTCCGCCGTCTCCCGGGCGTCAGCCGCCCGGCCTCCACCATCGCCTCCAGCGCGTCCAGCAGCAGCTGGTACGGGGGCGGGACACGGTCCTCGACCTGCACCGAGGCACCGGGGTCGGCGCCCGCCCCGGGGTTCTTCAGGGTGAGGACGGCCAGCTCGAACCAGCCGGGCTCGGCCAGGGCGAACCGGATGTACCCGAGACCCACCCCGCGCAGCAGCCCCACCGCGCGCTCCCCGTTGTCCGCGCTGTCCGCGTTGTCCGCGCCGGGGGTGGCCGAGTCCATCTCCTCCCGCATGGCGCGGGCGAGCAGCCCCTGTGCCTCGACGGCGACGGCCAGGACCAGCGCCTGACGGTCCGCGAAGTGGCGGTAGGCGGCATTGGGCGAGACACCGACGGAGCGGGTCACCACCCGGAGTCCGAGCGCCTCGGCACCGCCCTGGCGTGCCAGGGCGAGACCGGCCTCGACCAGCGCCGAGCGCAGATCGCCATGATGATACGAGCGCGCCTCGGCCATGGATGCCGTACCTCCCGCTCCGGTGTGTGTCGTGTGAACATGGCTGATCAAGCCAGTATCGACCCTACCTTGACCGGAAACAGTCGTTGAGCCATCACGGCGTCGCGCCCCGGGGCGCTCGGATGGCCGGGGGGAGGAGTCGCCCCGTCCGCACTCCGGCGCGCGCATGCCACTCCGGCGCGCGCATGCCCGGGACCGGCGTGGCACCCGGCCCCGTCCTCCCGGCGCGCTCAGCCGGAACGGCCCCCGGCCCCCTCGGCGGCTGACGGCCCGTCCCCGGCCCCCTCGGCGGCGAGCCGCCGCGCCGCCTCGGCCCGCAGCGCCATCTTGTCCGTCTTCCCGAGCGGCGTCATCGGCAGCGCGTCCACCGTGAAGAGCCGCTCCGGGAACTTGAACGCGGCCACCCCCGCCCGGGTCATCACCGCCCGTATCTCCGCCGCCGCCACCCGCGCGCCGTCCACCGGCACCACGAAGAGACAGACCCGCTCGCCGAGTTCGCCGTCCGGCATCGCCACGGCCGCCGCCTGGGCCACCCCGGCGATCTGGAAGGCGAAGTTCTCGATCTCCTCGGCGTTGATCTTCTCCCCGCCCCGGTTGATCACATCCTTCTCCCGGCCCACCACGACCAGATTGCCGTCCGGGGTCCGCCGTACGATGTCGCCGGTGCGGTACCAGCCGTCCCCGGTGAACGCCCGCGCGTCCAGCGCGGGGGAGTCGTAGTAGCCCCGCAGGGTGTAGGGCCCCCGGGTGAGCAGTTCGCCCGGCTCCCCGTCGGCCGCCTCGGCGCCCCGCGCGTCCAGGATCCGTATCTCGTCGTCCGGGCAGATCGGCCGCCCCTGGGTGTGGTGGACGACATCCTCCGGGTCGTCCAGCCGGGTGAGACAGAGCAGCCCCTCCGCCATCCCGAAGACCTGTTGCAGGGTGCACCCCAGCTCCGTACCGACCCGGCGGGCCGCCTCGGGCGTCAGCCGCGCCGCGCCCACCTGGAGCAGTTCCAGCGACCCCAGATCGGCCTCCGGGTGCTCGGCCCGGTGGGCCAGCCAGCGCATCGCGACCGCCGGCACCACCGAGGTCGCCGTGACCCGCTCCCGCGCGATGGCCTCGAACGCCGCCTCCGGGGCGGGGGAGCCCGCGATGACCACCCGGCCCCCCGCGAGCAGGGTGCCGAGCACCCCCGGGCCGGTGTTGGGGAAGCCGTGTCCCAGCGGCAGCACCGCCAGATAGACGGTGTCCGGGCCGAAGCCGCACAGCTCGGCCGCGCGTCCCATCATGTAGGCGAGGTCGTTGTGGGTCCGGGCGACCAGCTTGGGCAGCCCCGTCGTCCCGCCCGAGAGCTTGAGCATCGCGACCTCCGTGCCGTCGGGCCGGGCGGCGTCGAACACGGCGGCCACCGCCGCCGGATCCGGCGCCGGCTCGCACAGCGCCCGCAGATCCACACTGCCGGGCCCCACCTCGTTCCCCGCGACCAGGACCTGCTCCACCCCGTGCACCGTCGCGGCGATCTCCCGGGCCATCGCCTGGTGGTCGAACCCCTTCCAGCGGTCGGGCACCACGATCGCCCGCGCCCCGGCGTGCGCCACCACCCCCGACAGCTCATGCGTCCGGTGCTGCGGCAGGGTCCACACCGGGAGCGCCCCGAGCCGCAGACAGGCCACCGTGACGACCACATGCTCCCAGCGGTTCGGCAGCTGGACCACCACCCGGTCGCCGGCCCCGAGACCGAGCCCGGCGAGCCGCTGGGCGGCCCCGTCGGCCCGTGCCATCAGCTCCCCGTACGTCATCCGCACCGGGCCGTCGACCAGACAGACCGCGTCCGGGGCCCGGCGCGCGCTCCGGGCCAGCAGGGTCCCCAGCGAGTGGCCCGCCCAGTAGCCCCGGGCGACATAGCGCGCGGCCAGGTCGGCGGGCCAGGGAACGGCCCCGGGAAGAGAGGGGACGGCCCCGGGAGGGGACGGGCTCACCGCTGTCTCGGACATGGGGGCTCCTGATGGTCGGCGGACGGTCACGGCAGGCCGGCCCCGGGACCGGCCCCTCTCCTCCGGGGCCGCCACCGCTCCTGCGCGGGCCAGCCTAGGGAGCCCGTACCCCCTTCGGCGTCTCACCGATTGCGCACTCCCGCACCCGCCCGCGCCGTCCCCGCGCCGGCCCGCGTCTCGCCGATTGCGCACTCCCGAGCCGTGCCTCTCCGGCCGGGCCACGCCGCACGACAGAAGTTGTCACCCGGAACGCGGCGGACACAACCTTTCGCTCAGCGGGGCTGCCCGCCGTCGCACGGCCGTCCCCGGGCACCGGAGCGGTCCGGCCGGGGGACGCACGGCACGGGTCCCCGGTGACACGGAGCGGCAGCGCGGCACACGAGGGACGGGCCGGGCCGCGGCCCGGCCCCGGAGAGCAGCCCCAGGGCTCAAGGCGCCACCGTGCGCGGAATCCGGACGCGGGCGAGGCCCGCGCCCCGGTGCGGCGTGTCCGTTCGGTGAACTGAACAGGAGCGAGGACTTGACGGAGAAAGCAACGTCCGACGAAGCCATAGCCATCATCGGCATGAGTTGCCGGTTCGCCCCGGACCTCGACTCGCCGCAGAAGTTCTGGGAATTTCTCGCGGACGGCCGCAGCACGGTCGGCGACATGCCGGACAAGCGCTGGAAGCCGTACGCCGCGAGCAGCCCCCGGGCGACCGCCATCATGCGGGAGACCGTGCGCCGGGGGGCCTTCCTGGACGACATCGAGGGATTCGACGCGGACTTCTTCGGGATCTCGCCCCGGGAGGCCGACTACCTCGACCCACAGCAGCGCTTCATGCTCGAACTCACCTGGGAGGCGCTGGCCGACGCGGGCGTCCCCCCGCTCTCCCTGCGCGGGACCGACGCCGGGGTGTACGTCGCCGCCAACTCCAACGACTACGGGCGGCGTCTGCTGGAGGACATCCCGCGCACCGGCGCGTACGCGGTGAACGGCACCACCTTCTACGGCATCGCCAACCGGGTCTCCTACTTCCTCGATCTGCGCGGACCCAGCATGGCGGTGGACACGGCCTGCGCCGGTTCGCTGACCGCGCTGCATCTGGCCCGGCAGAGCCTGCTCTCCGGGGAGAGCCCGCTGACCGTCGTCGGCGGGCTCAACATCATGTCGACACCCGCGCTCAATGTGGCCCTCAACGGCGCCGGGGCGATGTCCCCGGACGGGCGCAGCAAGGCGTTCGACAAGGACGCCGACGGGTACGGCCGGGGCGAGGGCGCCGGGGTGGTGGTCCTCAAACGGCTCTCCGACGCGCTGCGGGACGGCGATCCCGTCCAGGCGGTCCTGCTCGGCAGCGGGGTGTTCCAGGACGGCCGCTCCGACGGCATGATGGCCCCCAACGGCGAGGCGCAGGCCCATATGCTGCGGCAGGCGTACCGGCGGGCGGGGATCGCCCCCGGGGACATCGACTATGTGGAGGCCCACGGCACGGGGACCCCCACCGGCGACGGTGAGGAGATCAGTGCTCTCGCCGGGGTGTTCGGCGCCGGGCGCGCGGGGGACCGGCCCTGTCTGATCGGCTCGGTGAAGCCCAATATCGGTCATGTGGAGGGCGGTTCGGGCATCGCCGGGGTCATCAAGACCGTCCTGGCGCTGCGGCACCGGCAGCTCCCGCCCAGTCTGCACGGGGAGCCCCACCCCGGTGTCGACTGGGACACCTGTGGACTCGCGCTGGTACGGGAGCTGCGGCCGTGGACCGCCGCAGAGGGACGGCCCCGGCGGGCCGGGGTCTCCAGCTATGGCGTCGGGGGCACCATCTCCCATGTCATCCTGGAGGAAGGCCCCGCCGTCCCGGTGGAGGAGGGCAGCCCCGGCGCCGCCGCACTCCCCGAGCAGGGCGCCGTACCGCAGGAGTCCTCAGTACCGCAGGGGCCTGCCACCGGGGGCGGCCCTGCCGTCTTCCCGCTCTCCGCCGCCTCCGAGGCGGGTCTGCGCGCCCTCGCGGCCTCCGCCGCCGACTGGATCGCCGACCGGCCCGCCACCCCCCTCGGCTCCATCGGCCACACCCTGGCCCTGCGCCGATCCCATCTCGCCCAGCGCGCCGCCGTCGTCGCCGCGTCCCGCCGGGAACTGGTCCAGCGGCTGCGGGCGTTCGCCGCCGACGGCTCCGGCCCCGGTATCGCCACCGGGCGGACCGCGCCCGGCGGACGGACCCCCGTGGTCTGGGTCTTCTCCGGCCATGGCGCCCAGTGGTCCGGTATGGGACGTGATCTGCTCGCCCATGACGCCGTGTTCGCCGGGGCGGTCGACTCCCTCGCGGGCATCTTCCGCGAGGAGCTGGGCTGGACCCCCAGAGAGGCGCTGACCAGCGGCGGCCCCTGGACCGCCGCCCATGTCCAGGCACTGACCTTCGCCCTCCAGACCGCGCTCGCCGAGGTGTGGCGCGCCCGGGGCGTCGAGCCCGGCGCCGTCATCGGGCACTCCGTCGGGGAGATCGCCGCGGCGGTCGCCGCCGGGGTCCTCGACCGCGACGAGGCCGCGCGCTTCGCCTGTCGCCGCGCGGCGGCGCTCCAGCGGCTGGAGGGGCGGGGCGCGATGGCCATGGTGGGGCTCCCCTTCGACGAGGTCCGCGAACGGCTCGCCGGATATCCCGGTGCCGAGGCGGCGATCTCCGCCGCCCCCGCCTCCACCGTCGTCTCCGGCGATACGGAGGCCGTCGCACGGGCGGTCGCCGACTGGCGGGCGGCCGGTCTGTGGGTACGGACCGTGGACTCGGCCATCGCCTTCCACAGTGCGCAGGTCGACACGGTGGCCGCCGAGGTCGAGGCCGCCGCCCGGCTGCTGACACCCCGTCCGGCGGTGGTGCCGCTGTACACCACGGCCCTGGCCGACCCCCGTTCGACCGCCGCCCGCGACAGCGCGTACTGGGTGACGAATCTGCGCCGGCCGGTCCGCTTCACCGAGGCGGTCACGGCCGCGGCCGAGGACGGCCACCGGCTCTTCGCCGAGATCTCGTCCCACCCGGTCGTGGCGCACTCCATCGGGGAGACCCTGCTCCACCTCCGGATCGAGGACACGGCCGTCACCGGCACCCTGCGCCGGGACACCGCCGACCGGGAGAGCCTGCTCGGGCAGCTCGCCGCCCTGCACTGCCAGGGCGCGGCCGTCGACTGGTCCCGGGACCACGGCGCCGGCGGGCCGCTGCCGCTGCCCGCGGCCGTCTGGCAGCACCGCCCGTACTGGATCTTCCCCGAGGAGAGCGCCGAGGCCGGTCCGGGCGGCGGGCACGACCCCGAGCGGCACAGCCTGCTCGGTGGCCGGATGACGGTCAGCGGCTCCCCCGCGCGGGAGGTCTGGCAGACCAGGCTGGACATGGACACCCGCCCCTATCCGCTCAGCCATGGTCTGGTCGGCGTCGAGGTGACCCCCGCCGCGTCGATCATCAACACCTTTGTGGAGGCGGCAGGTACGGCGGCCGGCACGGCGACGGGCACGGGCACGGGCACGGGCGACGACGGTCCGGCCGAGGAGAGCCCCACCGCCCTCGCCGATATCGTCCTGCGCACCCCGCTCGCGGTCGAACCGCCCCGGGTGGTGCAGGTCGTACGGGAGGGCCGGTCCCTCTCGCTCGCCACCCGGCTCGCCGAGAGCGGCGCCGACGACGGTGACGAGTGGATCACCCACACCACCGCGAGCCTCGCCCCGGGGACACCGCCGCCCACCGGACGGGTCGACCGGGCCGCGCTCCGCGCCCGGCTGCCGGAGGGGTCGCTCACCCGCGCCGACGAGATGTTCGCCCGGATGGGGGTGGAGGGCTACGCCTTCCCCTGGACCCTGGACGAACTCCGCTACGACGAACGGGAACAGCTCGCCGTCCTGGAGATCGTGGCCCCGCCCGCGCGCCGGGCCGCGAGCTGGGCGCATGTCATCGACGGCGCGCTGACCATCAGCGCCATGGTGGTGTCGCCGGGCGATGCCACCGTGCTGTGGATGTCGCGTTCGATCGAGTCGGTCGGCTGGCGCGGTGAGCCGCCCGCCCGGATCGTGGTGCACGCCGTCCGCTCGCCCCGTTCCCCCCAGGACACCGTGGACGTCCGGGTCGCCGACGAGAGCGGCGAGGTCGTCTGCGAGGTGAACGGGTTGCGGTTCGCGGCGGTGGAGCACCTCGGCACCGCCGTACTGCCCCGGGATCTGGTCCATGAGATCGTCTGGCGCCCGGCGGCGCTCGACGGCCCCGGTGCCGCGCCCGCCGTCGCCGTCGAACAGCTGGTCCTCGTCGGCGATCCGGCGGTCACCGGGCCGCTGGCCGAGGAGTGCGAGGCCGCCGGGGTGCGCTGCGTCCTGGCGGGTACGGGTACGGGTACGGGGCCGGGCACGGGTCCGGACGCCGGCCTCGGCCCGGAGCTGTTCACCCGGCCCGGCGCGATCGTGGTGGCCCCCGCCCTCGCCGCCGGGGACGAGTCGGTGGAGGAGTCCGCCGAACGGATCGCCTGGACCCTGATCCGTACCGTGCAGCGGGTGGCCGAGATCCAGGCCAACGACACCGCCGGGACGCTCGCACCCCAGCGGGTGTGGAGCCTCACCAGCGGGGTACGGGACGCCCGGGACGAGCGCTCGGTGGCCCATGGCCCGCTGTGGGGGGTGTCCCGGATCATCGCCGGTGACCACCCCGAGCTGTGGGGCGGCGCCGTGGACCTGCCCGCCCCGGGGGCCCTGGCGCCCGGCACCGGCTCCCGGCTCCTCGCGGTCCTGCGGGGTCTCGCCGGCCAGGAGGACATCGTCTCGCTCACCGGGGACGGCCCGCTGGCCGCCCGGCTCGCCCGGATCGAGCGCGGCGCCGACGGCACCCCGCTCCAGTGCTCGCCCGCCGGCACGGTGCTGATCACCGGCGGGCTCGGGGCGCTCGGTCTGGAGGTGGCCCGCTGGCTGGTGGACCGGGGCGCGCGCCGGCTGCTGCTGGTGGGACGGCGCGGGCTGCCGCCACGCGCCATCTGGGAGACCGTCACCGACCCGGAGACCCGGCGGCAGATCGACGGGGTGCTCGCCCTGGAGGCGCTGGGGGTGACGGTGGGCGTCCAGGCGCTCGACATCACCGACGCCGCCCAGGTCGCCGCCGCGCTCGCCCCGGGTGTGCTCGGACTGCCCCCGGTGCGCGGCATCGTCCATGCCGCGGGCGTGGTCAACAACGCGCTGGTGGACAAGGTGGAGCTGGACGGGTTGCGGGAGGTCCTGGCGCCCAAGACCACCGGGGCGATGGTGCTGCACCGGCTCTTCCCGCCGGGCACCCTGGACTTCTTCGTCCTCTTCTCCTCCTGCGGCCAGTTCGCCCGGCTCTCGGGGCAGACCGGGTACGCGGCGGCCAACTCCTTCCTGGACGCGCTGGCCGCCCACCGCAACGCGGGCGGGCACACCGAGACGATCAGCATCGGCTGGACCGCGTGGCGCGGACTCGGGCTCTCGGCCGACATCGCCACCACCATGTTCGAGGCCAACTCGCGCGGCCTGGAGGCCGTCTCGGTCTCCGAGGCGTTCCGGGCATGGGCGTTCGGCGACCGCTTCCGCGCCGACTACCAGGCCGTGCTGAGGGTGGTCCCCACGCCGTCGCACACCCCTCGGCTGCCGATGTTCCGGGAGCTGAGCGTCTCCGACGAGGGCGGCGGCACGACAGGCGGCGACACCTTCGCGACGGAGATCGACGGGCTGCCCGACGACGAGGCCCGGGGCCGGGTCACCGAGGACGTCCGGGCGCAGGTCGCGGCCGAACTCAACCTCGGCCCGGCCGAGATCGAGCTGAAGCGGCCCCTGGTCGAGCTGGGGGTCGACTCGGTGATGACGGTCGCCCTGCGGGTGCGGCTGCACCGCAGGTACGGGCTGGATCTGCCGCCGACCATCCTGTGGGCCAGACCGACCGTGGCGGCCCTCTCGGACCATGTGCTCGACGCGCTGAGGCCGGACGAGGGAACGACGCCGGCGGGGGCGGAGGCGATGTCCGGGGAGGAGGCGGCGCGCCCCGAGCGGGAGGCGGTGGCGGTCCGGGCCTGACCCCCGGGGCCGGTGCCCTCCGGGCGCACGGGTCGTCCCCTCGGGGGCGGCCCGTGCGCCGTCGTACGCCCGGAAAGCCGCCCGCCCGGAAGTCGCACGCCGGAATCGGCTTCTTCGGATGTGCGCACTTCCGGGTACGGATGCGGCCCTCGCCGTCCCGGTGGGTATGCCGGTGGTGCCGAGGGGATCGGGATCCGGACCGGTGAACCTCTCCGGTCACGGCACTAGGAGGAGAGGGGAGAACGGATGAGTACGGGGGCCAGCACGGCCCGGCATTCGTCGTGGACAAGGCCCGGCAGAAGCGCGAGCCAGAACGCGTTCATATCGGCGGCGAGTTCGGCGAGTTCGGCGTGCGCGGGGGGATCGGCGGGACCCGGCAGTGCGCCGGGGTCCGCCGCGCGCGGAATCCGGGGAAGTCCGGTGAATCCCGAGAGAATCAGCCGGGCGGAGCGTGGGATATCGGTGCCGGGCAGCAGATCGCCCTGCTCGTCCGCCTCGGTCAACAGCCCCTCGACGGCGGCGAGCCAGCCGGTCAGGGGCCGGGGCAGGGACGGGGCGCCCGAGGTGACCTCGGACATCAGCCGGAGCCCCGCCCGCATGCCCACCTCGTTCCGGTAGGCGTCGATGACCTCCTGGCCCACGGCGACCAGGCGGGTCATCGCCCGTGGATGCACGGTACGGAGCCGTGCCAGACGCTGGGGCCAGGGGGCGTACGCGACGTCGATGACGGCTGCGGCGAGCGCTTCCTTGGAGGGGAAATGAAAGTAGAGGGCGCCTTTGCTCACATCGTGACCTGCGACGACATCCTCCAGCCGGGTCTCGCCGAAGCTGTTTCGCTCGAATGCCTCGGCGGCCGCGCGGATAAGGACTTCGCGGGTAACCGCTGATCGCTTTCGCATGCCGTCCGTGATTTTCGTCGGGTGAGGGCCTCGGCGGGATCGGACCGGGGCCGGTCGGTTCCGACGCGAGACGGCGGGGGCGGTGAGGTTTCCCATCGGTTCGTTCAAGCAACTCACTCCGCGTTAGCATAGCCCAATGCTCAGGCGTATTTATGAGGGTCAGGATTGCTCTCTCGCTCACGCACTGGAAGTGGTGGGTGAGAGATGGTCATTGCTCATCGTTCGCAACGTATTGCTCGGTATCAAGCGGTTCGACGGCCATCTCGGAGATCTGGGCATCGCCCGGAACGTCCTGAGCGACCGTCTCAATCGCCTTGTCGAATATGGAATTCTGGAGCGTGTGCGGTACCAGGACCGGCCCACGCGGTATGAGTACCACATCACACAGATGGGCCGCGACCTCACCCCTGCGGTGGTGGCTCTAATGCAGTGGGGTGACCGATATCTCGTGGGTGAGTCGGGGCCTCCGAGACGTATCGAGCACCTGGGGTGCGATGGTGCGGTACGCGTCGAGCTGACCTGTGAGCGGTGCACCAGACCGTTGATGAACGAGGAGGTCACAGCACGTCCGGTGACCTGATCCCGACCCGGTACCCGGGCGGCGTGCCGGAGCGGATCGGTTTCTGACATTTCATCAAGAAAATCGTGAACACGAGAGCCGGCGCCCGTGCGCCGGCTCTCGGGAAAGTCCTGGAACAGAGGTATCCGGAAGCGATGTCCGCGCGGTCGCGGACCGCTCCGTGCCCTGGCTCCCGGCCATTGTCCCGACCGCTTCCGGTGAACCCTCCGGGCTGTTTCGGAAAAGAGGTACGGCCATGCGTATGTCCGAACTCGGAGCCGTGTCGGGGATTCCCGACCGGGTGATCCGGCGCTATGCGAGGGAGGGGCTGCTCGTCCCCGGTGAACGGGCCCATGGCCGGCTGGTACTGATTCGCGCCCTGGTCGAGGTCGGCGGGCACTCCCTGCGGGAGGTACGGGCGATCCTCGACGCGATCGACGCGGCGGGCCCGCCGGGCTCCGGTGCCGCGACCCCGGCCCTCGCCCCTTCATCGACCGCCGCCCCGGCCCTCGCTCCTTCATCGACCGCCGCCGTGCCGCCCCCGGCCGCGTTACGCCCCACGTCTCCCCCGCACCCGAGAAGGCTTGTCGATCCCTCCGGCACCGTGCGCCTCCCGGTCCCCGGGCCCGTCGACACCGGACGCCCCCGTGGTGGCCTCGGCGCCGGTGAACTCATCGCGGACGCCCTGGACATCGCCCTGAGCCGGCTCGCCCGCCGTACGGCCGACGGCAACCTCCCCGGGGCCGCCCGCCGGGCGGACGCCCCCGCCGTCGAGTAGCGCACGCGGGGAGATGACCGGCCTTTGCCCAGAGTTCGACCATGGTGTCCCCCGCCACGCCCTTCCCGCGTGGCACCGTCCGGAGGACATCGACCATGCCGACCGTTCTGGGCTCCCTGCGCCGACTCCTGATGGCCCCCTCCCCGCTCGACGTGGGCTTCGCCGCCCGCGGCTTCCCGGTGACACCCTCGGCCGCCACCCGGCGGCTCGAGGCGATCCCGCAGGCGGTGGTCTGCGGCTTCGAGTGGGCCGTCGACGACCCCGGCCACCAGGAGACCGAGGCCAGGATCCGGCTGGTCGACGCCGAACTGCGCGGCTTCGCCTACGAAGGCGCCACCATGGCCCTCACCCTCCGCGACGCCATGGGCCCCGGGCCCGGCGGCCGGGCCCGGCGGCTGCTCATCGGCCCCGCCCGGCCGCATGTCTTCCTCGCCTACATCGGTATCGGCTTCGCCCTCGCCCGGCTGCCCCGCCCGCTCTGGCGCAAGGCCGTCCCCGATCTGACCGGCGCCGACTACCCGCAGATGAGCTGGCTGGCCGTGGACGGCTACGGCTTCGACCTCGCGTACTTCCGCACCCGGCGGTATGTGGACGAGCAGCGGCTGCCCGCCCCCTACGACTGGGAGGGCCACCCCGGCTACTTCGCCCGCGCCGTGGACCAGGGCATCGGCCGCGCGCTCTGGTTCATCCACGGGGCACGGGCCGACCGGGTCGCCGCCGCCGTGGAGCGCTTCGACCCCGCCCGCCGGCCGGATCTGTGGAGCGGCGCCGGACTCGCCGCCACCTTCGCCGGCTGCTGCCCGGACGGCGACCTCGCCGCGCTGCGCCGGGCGGCCGGTGCCCACACCGGCGAGCTGGGCCAGGGCGCGGTCTTCGCCGCCAAGGCCCGCGCGCACGCCGGGACGGTGCCGGAGCACACCCGTACCGCCCTCGCCGCCCTCACCGGGCTGACCCTGTCCGAGGCGGTCGCCCTCGCGGACGACACCGCCCCCGGCGCCGCGCCCCCCGACACCCCGGCGCCGGAGGGTTCCCCCGGGGCCCCGGGCGATATCGCGGACCTACCCGCCTATGAACAGTGGCGGCGGAGCATCCGTGACCGCCTCTTGGCAAGCGTGGGTTGAGCACTATTGAAGTAGCCGCCTCTTCGGTGGTCCTGTGTACATTCACTGGAAGATCCCCCAGGTATGCGAGGCCAATTCGGCGAGGGGCGGTAGAGCACCATGTCGGCTCTTTTGCGTGCGCTGCGGCGCCGTATTCTCACACCCAGCATTTCGGAAACGAGTCTCGACAAGCGAGGCTTTCACAAGAAGAGCCCGGCGGCCCAGGAACTTCTGGAGACCGTGGGCCGCAGCTTTCTCGACGGATATGGTCACGCGGTCGGGACGCGTAACACCGAGGAGCTGGAGAACTGCCTTTCCACCGTGCCGGACCGCTTTCGCGGATTCGCCTACGAGGGCGCGGCGATGGGCGCCACCGTCCTCGACGCGATCCCCGGCACCCGGGGGCGGCGGCTGGCCGGACTGCTGGCCGGCGAGGGCCGTCACCACATCTATATGGCCTATGTGGGGATCGGCTGGGCCCTGGCCCGGCTGCCCCGCCCGCTCTGGCCCGACCTGACCGGTACCGACCCGCTGCTGCGCTGGCTGATCCTGGACGGGTACGGATTCCACCAGGCGTACTTCCACACCGACCGGTACGTCCACGCGCGGCTGCCGGGGACCCCGCCCTGGCCCTGGGGCCCCGCCGGCTACCCCCAGCGCGCCGTGGACCAGGGCATCGGCCGGGCCCTGTGGTTTGTCGCCGGGACCGATCCCGATCTCGCCGCGACCCTCATCGAGAAGTTCCCCGAGGAGCGGCGGGCCGATCTCTTCAGCGGGACCGGACTGGCCGCGGCCTACGCCTGCGGGGCCCGCGAGGACGAACTGGCCCGGCTGCTCCACCGCGCCGGGCCGCACCGCCCCCAGCTCCTCCAGGGCGCGGCCTTCGCCGCCGAGGCCCGCGAGAAGGCCGGGCTGACCGTGGACCGCACCCGGCTCTCGGTACGGGCCCTGACGGGACTCGACCCCGCCGACGCCGCACTGGTGTGCCGCCGGACCAGGCCCACCGGGCCCATCGCCGGCGACTCCTATGAGCAATGGCGCCGGCAGATATCCGATGAACTCATCTCACGAGGGGACCGCTAGCACCCCATGAAACTGCGAACGCGAGTGAAGAACCAGCTTCCCGGAATCCTCGCACTCA
Source organism: Streptomyces sp. NPDC000594 (assembly GCF_040299965.1). NCBI lineage: Bacteria > Bacillati > Actinomycetota > Actinomycetes > Kitasatosporales > Streptomycetaceae > Streptomyces > Streptomyces sp. NPDC000594. The sequence goes on from NZ_JBEPCY010000001.1 coordinate 209,150, forward strand.
CACTCATGGTGAGTGTCTTCTATGCGGTCCGACTGCCGACCGTTTCGGAGGCCGAGGCCAACCGTCTCGCCGAGAAATTCGACTTCCGGCCCATGTCCATAGCCATGCCGGAGGGATACGACCAGCAGACCGTCCGGAAAGTGAACAAGAAATACAAGAACATCGAGGCATGGATTTCCTCGGTCGGTGCCGGGGTTTCGATGAACGATGTCGACGGCGATGGACTGGCCAACGATCTGTGTGTCACCGACCCCCGGATCGACCAGGTCGTCCTCACCCCGACCCCGGGGAAGAACTCCGGCCGCTACCAGCCCTTCGCCCTCGACCCCGCGCCGCTGCCCATGAGCGCGGTCATGGCGCCGATGGGCTGCGCCGCCGGTGACTTCAACGAGGACGGCGCCACCGATCTGCTCGTCTACTACTGGGGCCGCACCCCCGTCATCTTCCAGGCGCGCCCCGGCGAGCGGAAGAAGGACACCGCGGTCACCGCCGACTCCTTCACCCCGGTGGAGCTGGTCCCGGGCGTCGGCGACACCATCTACACCGGCCCGCAGTGGAACACCAACGCCACCACGATCGCCGACTTCGACGGCGACGGCCACGACGACATCCTGATCGGGAACTACTTCCCCGACAGCCCGGTCCTCGATCCGTCCAAGGACGGCGGCGTCGAGATGAACCACTCCCTGTCGCACGCCCAGAACGGCGGCGAGGACATCGTCCTCCGCTGGACCGAGAAGGGCTTCGTCCAGGCCGAGAACGCGCTGCCGGAGGACACCCGTAACGGCTGGACGCTCGGCGCCTCCGCCACCGACCTCGACGGCGACATGCTGCCCGAGCTGTATCTCGCCCATGACTTCGGCACCTCACGGCTGCTGCACAACCGCTCCCGCCCCGGAACGGTGAAGTTCGTCGCCGTGGACGGGGAGCGCGACGCCACCGTCCCCCGCTCCAAGCAGCTGGGCCGCAGCTCCTTCAAGGGCATGGGCGTCGACTTCGGCGACCTCGACAACGACGGTCTCCACGACATGTTCGTCAGCAACATCACCACCTCCTTCGGGATCCAGGAGTCCAACTTCACCTTCATCAACCAGGCGAAGGACAAGGAGGCGCTGCGCGAACGGTTCACCGAGGGCGTCGCCCCGTACCGGGACCGCAGCGTCCCCCTGGGCACCGCCTGGTCCGGCTGGGGCTGGGACGTGAAGACCGGCGACTTCGACAACGACGGCACCCTGGAGATCGCCCAGACCACCGGCTTCGTCAAGGGCAAGACCAACCGCTGGCCCCAGCTCCAGGAGCTGGCCACCGCCAATGACCTCCTCACCGCCAACCCGCTGTGGTGGCCCCATGTGAAGGAGGGCGACGACATCGGCGGCGACCAGACCCTGCGCTTCTTCGCCAAGAGCGGCGAGGAGGGCCGTTACGCCAACCTCGCGGGCCGGCTCGGCATGGCGGTACCGATCCCCACCCGGGGCATCGCCACCGGGGACGCCGACGGTGACGGCCGGCTCGACCTCGCCGTCGCCCGCCAGTGGGGCGAGCCCGTCTTCTACGCCAACCGCGGCGAGCGGCCCGGCAAGCACCTCGGGCTCACCCTCACCCACCCCTCCGGCTCCCCGGTGGTCGACGCCCAGGTCACCGTCGTCCTCCCCGACGGCTCCCGCCGGGTGGGCCGGGTCGACGGCGGCGGCGGCCACTCCGGCAAGCGCAGCCACGAGGTCCACATCGGACTCGGCGAAGAGGTCCGCGGACCCCTCCCGGTCGAACTGTGCTGGCGGGACCGGAACGGCGAGATCCGTGAGGCGAAGCTCCAACTGAACCCCGGCCGGCACGCGCTCCGGCTCGGCACCGACGCGAAGGAGAAGTGACGGACATGACCGCACAGGCCACCGCCGCACCCCGGCACGATCCCAAGGTCGTCGCGGCCCTGCGCCGGTTCGCGATCTCGATGAGCGTCTTCAATATCCTCGGCTACACCGTCCTCGGCTTCGAACAGCCCTGGACCTGGCCGTTCATCGCCCTCGCCACCGCCTATTCCACCGAGATCGCGCTGGAGCTGGTCGCCGCCGGGGTGGAGAGGCGCGCCCCGCGCTTCCGGGGCGGCGGGGCCCGCGGCTTCATCGAGTTCCTGCTCCCCGCCCATATCACCGGCCTCGCCCTCAATATGCTCACCTATGTCAACGACCGGGTCTGGGTGATGGTCTTCGGCGTCATCGTCGCCGTCGGCACCAAGTGGGTGCTGCGCGCCCCGGTCCGCGGCCGGCTCCGCCACTACATGAACCCGTCCAACTTCGGCATCGCCGTGATCCTGCTGCTCTTCCCCTGGGCCAGCATCGCGCCCCCGTACCACTTCACCGAGTATGTGGACGGCCCCATCGACTGGCTGATCCCCGTCGCCATCATCGGCCTCGGCACCATGCTCAACGCCAAGCTCACCGGACGGATGTGGCTGATCGCCGCCTGGGTCATCGGCTTCGCCCTCCAGGCGGTCGTCCGGGGACTCCTCTTCGGCACCTCGATCCCCGGCGCGCTCGCCATGATGACCGGCGTCGCCTTCGTCCTCTTCACCAACTACATGATCACCGACCCCGGTACCACCCCCTCCCGGCCGGCCGCCCAGATCGCCTTCGGCGGCGGAGTGGCCGCGATGTACGGGGTGCTCACCGCCCTGGGCATCGCCTACGGCATCTTCTTCGCCACCGCCGCCGTCTGCCTCATCCGGGGCGGCTACCACTGGTGGCTGGCACTCTCCGACAAGCGCCGCCTCACCACGGCGGACCTCCCACACCCCCAGCCGTCGCGGCCGGCCACCGAGCCGCAGCTCGCGACCTCCGGGGCGGACCGGAATGCGGTGGCCGCCTGATGAACCGAATCGCCATCGTCGGCATGGCCTGCCGCTATCCCGACGCCGATACCCCCCGCGACCTCTGGGAGAACTCCCTCGCCGGACGGCGCGCCTTCCGCAGACTCCCCGATGTCCGGATGCGTCTCGCGGACTACTGGGACCCCGACCCCAGCGCCCCCGACCGCTTCTACGCCCGCAACGCCGCCGTCATCGAGGGGTACGAGTTCGACCGCGTCGGGCACCGGATCGCCGGGAGCACCTATCGCTCCACCGACCTCACCCACTGGCTCGCCCTCGACATCGCGGGCCGCGCCCTCGCCGACGCGGGCTTCCCCGGCGGCGAGGGACTGCCCCGGGAGCGGACCGCCGTCATCGTCGGCAACACCCTCACCGGCGAGTTCACCCGGGCCAACACCCTGCGGCTGCGCTGGCCGTACGTCCGCCGGGTGCTCACCTCCGCACTGCGGGAACACGGCTTCGAGGACGACCGGCTCGCCGGACTCCTCACCTCCGTGGAGAGCGCGTACAAGAGCCCCTTCCCCCCGGTCAACGAGGACACCCTGGCCGGCGGGCTCTCCAACACCATCGCCGGCCGGGTCTGCAACCACTTCGACCTCGGCGGCGGTGGCTACACCGTCGACGGCGCCTGCTCCTCGTCGCTGCTCTCCGTCGCCCAGGCCGCCCGCTCCCTCCTCGACCAGGACATCGACGTCGCCGTCACCGGCGGGGTCGACCTCTCCATCGACCCCTTCGAGATCATCGGCTTCGCCAAGACCGGCGCCCTGGCCACCCAGGAGATGCGGGTGTACGACCGCCGCGCCGGCGGCTTCTGGCCCGGCGAGGGCTGCGGCATGATCGTGCTGATGCGGGAGGCCGACGCGCTCGCCGCCGGACACCGCGTCTACGCGACCATCGCCGGCTGGGGCATCTCCTCCGACGGACAGGGCGGCATCACCCGCCCCGAGGTCCACGGCTACCGCCTCGCCCTCCGGCGGGCCTACGACCGCGCCGGATTCGGCATCGAGACCGTCGGCCTCTTCGAGGGCCACGGCACCGGCACCCAGGTCGGCGACACCACCGAACTCGGCGCCCTCTCCCAGGCCCGCGACGACGCCGACCCCGCCGCCCGCCCCGCCGCCATCAGCTCGGTCAAGGCCATCATCGGCCACACCAAGGCCGCCGCCGGGATCGCCGGACTCATCAAGGCCGCCCTCGCCGTCGAATCCGCGACCCTGCCCCCGGCCGTCGGCCTCCAGGACCCCCATCCCCTCCTCGGCGGCGACCGCCCCGCGCTGCGGGCCCTGCGCCGGGCCGAACCCTGGCCCGAGGACACCCCCGTCCGCGCCGGCATCACCGCCATGGGCTTCGGCGGCATCAACACCCATGTCGTCCTCGACCGGCCGCAGGGCTCCGCCCCGGCCCGGCGCCGCCGCGCCACCGGAGAGCGGACCACCCAGGCCGCCCCCGTCCAGGACACCGAACTCCTCCTCGTCGACGCCGACACCCCCGAAGCGCTGCGGGAACGGCTGGACCGGCTCGCCGCCCTCGCCCCGAAACTCTCCTACGCCCAGCTCGGCGATCTCGCCGCCACCCTCCAACGGGAGCTGCGCGACGCCCCGTACCGGGCGGCGGCCGTGGTCTCCTCGCCCGACGAGGCCGAACGGCTGCTCCTGCTCCTCGCCGGTGAACTCGCGGCGGGCCGCGACCGCCATCTCGCCGCCGACGGCCGGACCTTCCTCGGCCACGCCGGCGGACCCGCCAGGATCGGCTATCTCTTCCCCGGCCAGGGCTCCGGCCGGGGCACCAGCGGCGGCGCCCTCTGCCGCCGGATGCCCGAGGCGGAGGAGGTCTACCGCGCCGCCGCACTGCCCACCGGCGCCTCCGACACCGTGGCCACCGAGGTCGCCCAGCCCAGGATCGTCACCGGCTCCATGGCCGGACTGCGCGCTCTGGCCGCCCTCGGCCTCGACGCCACCGTCGCCGTCGGCCACAGCCTCGGCGAGATCACCGCCCTGGCCTGGGCCGGCGCCCTCGACCAGGAGCTGCTGATCGAGGTCGCCCGGATGCGCGGACGCACCATGTCCGAGTACGGCGTCGCCGGCACCATGGTCTCCCTCGCCGCCGACCCCGAGCGGGCCCGCGCCCTCGCCGAGGGACTCCCCGTCGCCGTCGCCGGGCACAACGCCCCCGAACAGACCGTCCTGGCCGGGCCGGCCGACGCCGTCGCCGCCCTGGAGACCCGCGCCCAGCAGGCCGGCATCACCGCCACCCGGCTCGCCGTCTCCCACGCCTTCCACTCACCCCTGGTCGCCCGCGCCGCCCAGGAGGTCGGCCGCTGTGTGGCGGAACTCGCCTTCGCCCCCCTCACCCGCCGGGTCGTCTCCACCGTCACCGGCGACGACCTCGCCCCCGACACCGACATCCCCCGGCTGCTGCGCCGCCAGATCACCGAACCCGTGCTCTTCGCCCCGGCCGTCGCCCGCGCCGCGCGGGAGACCGATCTGCTGATCGAGGTCGGCCCCGGCCGGGTGCTCAGCGGACTCGCCGCCGCCGTCACCGGGGTACCCGCCCTCGCCCTCGACACCGACGACGAGTCCCTGCACGGGCTGCTGCACATCGCCGGGGCCGCCTACGTCCTCGGCGCCCCGCTCGACCACGCCCGGCTCTTCCGCGACCGGCTGATCCGCCCGCTGGACATGAGCGGCGACTTCCGCTTCTTCGCCAGCCCCGCCGAGTCCGCCCCCGTGGCCGAGGCCCCCGTGTTGGAGGCCCCCACCCCCGCGGCGCCCACCGCACCCGCCCCGGAGACCGCACCGGAGAGCACGCCGCAGAACGGCGACAGCACGGGCGACAACGCCGTCGACCTGCTGCGGCGGCTGGTCGCCGAACGCGCCGAACTCCCCCCGGAGACCGTCGGCCCCGACACCCGGCTCCTCGACGACCTCCACCTCAGCTCCATCACCGTCGGCCAGCTCGTCACCCAGGCCGCCCGGCTCCTCGGACTGCCGCCCTCCGCCACCCCGCTCAACTACGCCACCGCCACCCTCGGCGAACTCGGCCGCACCCTCCAGGAGATCGCCGACACCGGAGACACCGCCCCCCCGGACACCGCGCCCGCCGTGGCCGGAGCCGCCGCCTGGGCCCGCGCCTTCGCCGTCGACCCGGACCCGCTGCCCCGCCCCGCCCGCACCGCCCCCGAGGAGAACGGCGCCTGGGAGCTGTTCGCCCCCGACACCCACCCCTTCGCCCGGGCGCTGCGCCAACGGCTGGAGACCGCCTCCGTCGGCCGGGGGATCCTGCTCTGCCTGCCCCCCGACAGCACCGAGGACGACCTCGCCCCCGCCCTGGACGCGGCCCGGCGCGCCCTCGCCGACACGGGGGTACGCCGCTTCGTCCTCGTCCAGCACGACACCGGCGCCGCCGCCCTCGCCAAGACCCTCCACCTGGAGGAACCCCGGCTGCGTACCACCGTCGTCCGGCTCCCCGCCGATCTGGCCGCCGACCGGGCCGTCTCCGAGGTGGTCGCCGAGACCGCCGCCACCACCCGCTTCAGCGAGGCCCACCTCGACGGCGCGGGCACCCGTACCGTCCCCACCCTGCGACCCCTGCCGATCACCCCGGACCGGACCGAACAGCCCCTCGGAGCCACCGATGTCCTCCTCGTCACGGGCGGCGGCAAGGGAGTCACCGCCGAGTGCGCGCTGGCCATGGCGCAGGACAGCGGCGCCGCCCTCGCCCTGCTCGGCCGCTCCGACCCCGCCGACGACCGGGAACTCGCCGCCAATCTCCGCCGGATGACCGGGAGCGGGATCACCGTCCGCTACGAGCGGGCCGATGTCACCGACCCGGAGGCCGTCCGCGCGGCCGTCCGGCGGCTCACCGACGGGCTGGGTCCGGTCACCGCCGTCCTGCACGGCGCCGGGCGCAATGAACCCGCCCCGCTGACCGCCCTGGACCGCGCCGCCGTCCGCCGTACCTTCGCCCCCAAGATCGACGGACTGCGGGCCGTCCTCGACGCCGTCGACCCCGGCCGGCTGCGGCTCCTGGTCACCCTCGGCAGCATCATCGGCCGGGCCGGACTCCGCGGCGAGGCCCACTACGCCCTCGCCAACGACCGGCTCGCCCAGCTCACCGAGGAGACCGGCCGCGCCCACCCCGGCTGCCGCGCTCTCTGTCTGGAGTGGTCCGTCTGGTCCGGTGTCGGCATGGGCGAACGGCTCTCCGTGGTCGAGTCCCTCACCCGCGACGGCGTCACCCCCCTCACCCCCGACCAGGGCGTCACCCTGCTGCGCCGGCTGCTCGCCGACCCCACCACCCCCGCCGTCACCGTGATCAGCGGCCGGACCGAGGGCGTCGGCACCGTCCGCCGCGACCGGCCCCCGCTGCCCCTGCTGCGCTTCGCCGGCAAACCCGTCGTCCGCTACCACGGCGTCGAACTGGTCACCGAGGCCGAACTGAGCGCGGGCACCGACCCCTATCTCGCCGACCACCACCTCGACGGCAACCTCCTCTTCCCCGCCGTCATCGGACTGGAGGCGATGGCCCAGGTCGCCGCCGCCTGCACCGGCCGCACCACGGTCCCCGTGATCGAGGACGCCGACTTCCCCCGCCCGATCATCGTCCCGCCCGGCTCCACCACCACCATCCGGATCGCCACCGTGGTCACCGGCCCCGACACCGTACGGGCGGTCATCCACAGCGAGGAGACCGGCTTCGCCGCCGAACACTTCCGGGCCCGGTTCGTCTTCCGCGACACCCCGGTCCCCGAGGGACCGCCCGAGCAGACCCCCGACCCCGAGCCCGTCGTCCCGCTCGTCCCCGAGGAGGATCTCTACGGCGGCATCCTCTTCCAGAGCGGACGCTTCCGGCGGCTGCGCCACTACCACCGGGCCGCCGCCCGCACGGTGGACGCGGTGGTCGCCACCTCGCAGACCGACAGCTGGTTCGCCGGCTTCCTCCCCGGCGATCTGCTGCTGGGCGACCCCGGGATGCGCGACGCCCTGATGCACGGCAACCAGGTCTGCGTCCCGCACGCCACCCTGCTGCCCCAGGGCATCGACCGGATCCACCCCTGCGGCGACAAGTCCGCCGCCGGAGAGCTGCGCTACACCGCCACCGAGCGGCACCGCGACGGCGACACCTACACCTATGACATCGCCGTCCGCACCGGGGACGGCGCGATCGTCGAACGCTGGGAGGGCCTGCGGCTGCGCGCGGTCCGCAAGGGCGACGGAGCGGGCCCCTGGGCCGCGCCCCTGCTCGGGCCCTATCTGGAACGCACCGTGGAGGAACTGACCGGCGTCCGGGTCGCGGTCGCCGTCGAACCCGGCACCGGCTCCGACCGCCGCTCCCGGACCGCCGCGGCGGCCCGGCGGGCCCTCGGCCGCCCCGTGACCCTCCGCTACCGCCCCGACGGCCGCCCCGAACCCGACACCGGCGGCACCCTCTCCGCCGCCCACTGCGGGGAACTCACCCTCTGCGTGGCCGCCGACACCACCGTCGCCTGTGACGCCGAGACGGTCACCGCCCGCCCGGCGGGGGAGTGGGACGCCCTCCTCGGCGACCACGCCCCGCTCGCCCGGCTGATCGCGAAGGAGACCGGGGAGACCCCCGACACCGCCGCCACCCGGGTGTGGACGGCCCTGGAATGCCTCCAGAAGGCCGGACTCACCGCGGGCGCGCCGCTGGGCCTGGCCCCCGGTGAGCCGACCGGCTGGACCGTCCTCACCTCCGGCGAACTGCGGATCGCCACCCTGGTCACCTCCGTGCGCGGGACGGCGGGACCGCTGGCCCTCGCCGTCCTCACCGCACCGGCGGAGCCCGCCGCCCCCGCCGTCCCCGAGCAGAAGGAGCGCCCGTCATGACGGACCACGCCGACTACTTCGAGCACCGGCACATCGTCGGCTTCGAGGAGACCAACCTCGTCGGGAACGTCTACTACGTGAACTATCTCCGCTGGCAGGGACGGTGCCGGGAGATGTTCCTCAAGCTCCGCGCCCCCGATGTGCTCGCCGACGTCCAGGCGGACCTGAAACTCTTCACCCTCAAGGTGGACTGCGAGTTCTTCGCCGAGATCACCGCCTTCGACGAGCTGTCCATCCGGATGCGCCTCGCCGACCTCGCCCAGACCCAGCTGGAGTTCACCTTCGACTATGTCCGGATCGACCCGGACGGCGAGGAGACCCTGATCGCCCGGGGCCGGCAGCGGGTCGCCTGTATGCGCGGCCCCAACACCGCCACCGTGCCCTCGCTCGTTCCCGAGGCGCTGATCCGCGCGCTCCAGCCGTACACCCGGACCACCGTCGCCCCGCTGGGGAGGACGGCATGAGCGGTCCCGGACTGCCGGGGGACGTGACCGACCCCCGGCAGCTGCGCCACACCTTCGGCGCCTTCGCCACCGGGGTCACCGTGGTCACCGTCGGCGGCCCCGCCCCGCGCGGGATGACCGCCAACTCCTTCACCGCCGTCTCCCTCGACCCGGCCCTGGTCCTGGTCTGCGTCGGCCGGGACGCGCTGATGCACCGGCTGCTGGAGAGCGCCGACCACTTCGGCGTCTCGATCCTCGCCGCCGCACAGGAGCCGGTGGCCCGGCACTTCGCCGACCGCTCCCGGCCGCTGGGCGCCGGACAGTTCGACACCGTCGACTGGCGCCCCGGCCCGGCCACCGGGTCCCCCCTCATCGAGGCGTCCCTCGCCCGGCTGGAGTGCGCCCTCTGGCGCCGTTACGAAGGCGGTGACCACACCGTCTTCCTCGGCCGGGTGGTCGCCATGGGACGCGGCCCCGCCGACGAGGGGCTGCTCTTCGCCGGCGGCCGATTCCGCCGGCTGGCCCCCGCCCCCACCCCCGAGGAGGTGGCGGCATGACCACCGGAGCCCGCCCGCCGCGCCTCACGGCGGGCCCCCGCACCCGCGCCACCCCGCCGGGCCCGCGCCGCCGCGAACTCCCCCGGCTGGTGCGCAAACTGGTCTCCGACCGCATCGGACTGCTCACCGAGGCGGCGGCCCTGGGCGACGCCGTCCGGGTGGCGCTGGGCCCCCGTACCCTCTACATCTTCAACGCCCCCGAGCACGCCAAGCACGTCCTCGCCGACAACAGCGCCAACTACCACAAGGGCATCGGCCTCACCGAGGCCCGGCGCGCCCTCGGCGACGGGCTGCTCACCAGCGAGGGCGAGCTGTGGCGCACCCAGCGCCGCACCGTCCAGCCCGCCTTCCAGCACAAGAGGCTCGCCGCCCAGGCCGAGGTGGTCGCCGACGAGGCCACCCGGCTGACCGACCGGCTGCGCGCCCACACCGACCGGGGCCCGGTGGACCTCACCGAGGAGCTGACCGGGCTCACCCTCGGGGTGCTCGGCAGGACCCTGCTGGACACCGATCTCTCCGTGTACGGGTCGGTGGGCCATGCCTTCGAGGCGGTCCAGGACCAGGCGATGTTCGAGATGGTGACCCAGGGCATGGTCCCGCTCTGGGCCCCCCTGCCCCAGCAGCGGCGCTTCCACCGGGCCCGTGCGGAGCTGGAGGGTGTCGTCGAGCGGCTGGTGGCCGACCGGTACGCGCGCCCCGGCTCCACCGGCGGCGACGATGTGCTCACCCGGCTGATCGACTCCACCCGGCGGGAGAGCGACCCCCGCATCGCCCGGCGGCGGCTCCGCGACGAGGTGGTGACCCTGCTGCTCGCCGGGCACGAGACCACCGCGAGCACCCTGGGGTGGACCTTCCATCTGCTCGACCGCCACCCCTGGGCCGCGCGGCGGGTCCGCGCGGAGGCCCGGGAGGTGCTCGGGGACCGGCCCCCGGCCCACGAGGACCTGCTCGGACTGCCGTACACCCTGAGCGTGGTGCAGGAGGCGATGCGGCTCTATCCGCCGGTGTGGATCCTCACCCGCCGGGCCCAGGGCGACGACGAGGTGGGTGGCTACCATGTGCCGGCCGGGGCGGATGTGCTGGTCTGTCCGTACACCCTGCACCGGCATCCGCGGTACTGGCAGGACCCCGAGCGCTTCGACCCGGAGCGGTTCGCCCCGGAGGCGGGCCAGGGCCGTCCGCGCTACGCCTATCTGCCCTTCGGGGCGGGGCCCAGATTCTGTGTGGGGAGCAACCTCGGCACGATGGAGGCCGTGTTCGTGACGGCCATGGTGATGCGGGAGTTCACGCTCCGGACACCGCCGGGGCACCGGGTGGTGCCGGAGCCGATGCTCTCCCTGCGGGTACGGGGCGGTCTGCCGGTGGAGGTGGGGCGGGCGGAGCGGTGAACGCGCCCCGGTGGACGGCCGGAACGGGCCGGGAGGCGAAGGGGGGATGCCCCGCCTCCCGGCCCGTGCGCGGTCCGATGTGTGCTCAGTACTCAGTACTCAGTGCTCAGACCGCGACCGCCGCGAGGGCGGTCATCCGCATGTCCAGCAGGGCCAGCAGCACCGGCGGGTCGAGCGCCCGCATCGCCCGCAGCTGGATGGGGGCGGGTTTCAGCAGGGTGTCCGCGCTGATCGTGACCGGTCCGTAGGAACCGATCGAGGGCGCGGTGTCCTCGCCGATGCCGTCCGCCTCCTCCATGCCATAGGGGACGGACTGGGTCAGGACGTACCAGGTCCCCTCGGGAACGTCCTCCAGGACATAGTCGCCCGGCCGGTCCAGGACCGTGCACCGTACCGGCTGGCCCTGGGGAATACAGTCCGGGAACAAACCGATGAAGACGAAACCCGCGCTGCCGTCGTCAGGGGCATGGACGGTTCCGCGCAGGGAGATCGGCCGGTTCCGGTCGGTGGGCCGCCGATGGTCGGTATGAATGACTTCGGCGAATCCCCCCAATTGCCTATAGGTGGTCGGTGCCATACCCACAGAACTTTTGAAACGGGAACTGAAAGTGCCGACGCTCTGATATCCGACGAGATTGCTTATATCGGTGATGTTCAGCTCGGTGGTCACGAGCAGCCGCTTGGCTTCCTGGAGTCGGAGCGCGGAGAGAAAGCGGCCGGGCGTCGTTCCGGTCATGCCCTTGAATATGCGAGTGAAGTGGAACTTGCTGTACATCGCGGTCTCGGCCATGTCATCAATGGTCAGCTCCTGGCCGAGATTCTCGTGCATGCTGCTGATAACGCGGGTGACGGCTCGCTCGACAGTGGTTTCCATGACCCCTCCAGGTTCGGTCGCACGGTCTACCCGTGTGTGCTCAACGAGTTCTCGCTTGCTCCAGTTCGTTCGCGATCTGCTGCCAGATGTCCGAGCAGCTCCGGGCCAGTTCGGCGACGGCGTCCGCGCAGTGCGCGGGTACCGAACTGATCCTGGTGGGCCAGTCGCTGTCGAGGATGGCCTGGGTGTGCAGCCAGCGCAGCAGCTCACGGCCGGACTCGGTGTTGCGCAGCGACGGGTCCCGGGTGAGGGTCCGCAGGACGGCGACCCGGTCCCGGGCCTCGCCCGGGCAGGGGGCGCCGCCCGGTGCCCGGCGCCGGTGCGGCGCGGGCCCCGGGTGGTGCGCGGGGGTCTCCGGCGCCGGTGGTGCGGTGGTGCCCAGGGCCTCGGTGTCCGTCAGGGGCGGATCGCCCCGCAGGACGCGTCGGCGCACATCATGGGCGGTGCCCAGGGAGACCCCGGCGTCCCGGGCGATCTTTCTGAGCGGTGTCTCGGGATGGGCCGAGACCATCTGCGAGGCCAGCAGCCTGCCCCGGGTGGTGTCCTGGGGATAGCGTCGGCCGTCCGCGCCGATCCGGGTGTTCACCCGCGGTGGTTCCCCGGGTGAACGGCGGCGCACGGTGGCGACCGTCTTGGCCGAGAGCCCCGTCCGTGCCGCGATGGCCCGGTCGGAGAGTTCCGGACGGCCGGCCAGAATGCGCTGCGCGGCGGCCTTGCGGTCGGCCAGGGGCAGCGGCAGTCCATGGGCGATGTTCTCCTCGACGGCCCGGATGAACGCTTCCTCCCGGGTGCCGTCGAAGAAGGTGACGGCTAGCGTCCGCCGCCCTTTCAGAGTGGCTGCTCGTAAACGGTGCATACCATCGATGATCTGCATCGTGGCGCGATGCACAAGGATCGCTGGAAGCTCTGATTCCGCCTCGATGAGCCGCTGTATGTGATTCTCGTCCATTCCCCCCAGGCGCGGTGAATCCGCAGGGAGCAGCAGGGAGATCGGGACGATATGGACCCCGCTCGGCCGGGGTCCGGGACGGTCCGTCGATTCATTGTTTCCGACGGCCGGATGGGGGGACGGTGGCGATGCTCTGGATTGTGGTGGGGGTGGCTCAGCGCTGCGCACGGTGAAACCCCCGTAGGTAAGGCGACACATCGACCTGACTCCGGCCGAGGGTGTGCATAGGTGCTCCATGTTCGCGTCGAAGCAATGAACTGCGAGAAGCGTACCGGCTGGCCGACTTACGGCCAAGGCTCCTACCACGGGAGTTGAGCGGATGGCTCCGCAATCTGTGAGTTGCTTGAAAGGACTTACTATCTCTAGTTTATCGATGGCTGAAAATCAATAGTGCAAATCAGGAGGCACCTGTTGTGGAACGTGTCCCGGACAATGGCAGGACCACCACGCTTGAGGCATACGCCGATACGATCGTGCCCGGTGAAAAGCGATGGCCCGGGGACACGGCGATAGCGGGCGTCGCCGAGGGCGGTGGATCCGTCGCCGCCGGCGCCCTCGCCCTCCTGGAGTGGGACGCGACCGGGGTGAGTGAGGGCCTCGGCGATCTCGCGGACCTGCTGAACGCGCACGCCCTGGCCTATGCCGATGAGCACGGCCTGACCCTTGACGAAGGACAACCGCCCTTTGTCGCCCTGGAGTTCCCCCATCGGACGGCCCTGGTCCAGCTGCTGACCGCGCCCGGCCACCCCGAGAAGGAGTTCTGGGTACTGCTGACCCTCTTCAGCAATATGGCCTTCGACTCCGCCGCCCATCTGCACACCGCCGAAGCGCTGGCCCAGGGACACCCCGGACTGGTCGCCATGGGGGTCGAGCCACCGGGGCCCGACGGACTCTGGCGGTACGGGGAGCACTCCTACGGCCGCCCCCTGGCCCGGTTGCATCCGGGCACCACAACCTCGGGGAGCCCGGAATGAACGCGGTGGAACGTACGGACGTCCTGGTCGTCGGCAGCGGATTCGGCGGCGCGATCACCGCCTACCACCTGGCCGCGGGCGGGGCCGCGGTCACCGTCCTGGAGCGCGGACCCTGGCTCGACGGCGACGACTTCGAGCACGACTACAAGCTCGGCTCCTCCTACACCCGGGTCTTCGACTTCACCGTCGGCGACGGCATGAGCGTCCTGGGCGGCAACTGCGTCGGCGGCGGCAGTGTCGTCTACTTCGCTTCCATGCCGCGCGCGCCCCGATTCGTCTTCGAGCGCCATGGCTCCATCGGACGGCGCATGTGGCCCGCCGCGATCAGCCGCGAAACCCTCGATCCCTGGTACGACCGGGTGGCGGAGGCCCTGCCGGTGCACCGGCAGGAGTGGAGCGATGTCACCTACGCGGGCGGGCTCTGGGCCGCCGCCTGCGACCACGCCGGCCGCACCGCGAACCCGCTGCCGGTGGCGATCGACACCGACAAGTGCGTCAACTGCAACTGGATGATGGCCGGCTGCCGCTTCGACGCCAAACGCTCCCTCCTCTTCAGCTATCTGCCCGCGGCCATCGCCCATGGCGCCGAGATCCGACCCCTCCACGAGGTGCAGTCCATCGCCCGCACCGACGACGGCGGCTACCGGGTGCACTTCGACATCGTGGACGACGAGGACTACCGGATCCACCGGGGGACCGGCGCCATCGACGCCCGGATCGTGGTGCTGGCGGCGGGGGCGGGCGCCACCCCCGTCATCCTCCAGCGCAGCGAGGCGGCGCTCGGGCCGATGCCGCCCGCGGTCGGCCGCTACTTCTCCGGCAACGGCGAACGCCTCAACACCGCCGTGCTCGACGAGGACCGGGTGGCGGAGGTGCTGGGCCTGAGCCGGGGCGACGGACTCGCCTACGCCGCCAACCACATCGGCCGCGGACCGACCGTCGCCAACTGGGACCGGCTCGACGGCTCCCTGCCCGAGTACTCCCGCTACTCCCTGGAACAGCTCTACTTCCCGCCCGGCCTCGGCACCATCCTGGCGCAGGCCGCCGATGTCACCGACGGACCCACCTGGTTCGGGCTGAACAAGAAGGAGATGCTCAAGCGCTGGAGCTCCTGGCTGACCATCTTCACCATGAGCGAGGACGACAACGAGGGCGTCTTCGGGCCCCCGCCGCTCACCGGCAACGCCACCCGGATCTCGCAGCAGATGCTCGGCCACGGCGCCCTGCGCTACCGGCCCACCGCGAACACCCTGCACGGCTGGGCCGCGTCGGACGCTGAGGTGAAGGACATCCTCGAACGGGACGGGCTGGCCCGGGTGATGCCCTGGACCAATGACGTGGTCGGCGCCTACACCGTGCACCCTCTGGCCTCCTGTCGTATGGGCGACGACCCGGGCACCTCGGCCCTGGACGACCGCAATGAACTCCGCGGCCATCCCGGGATCTTCGTCACCGACGGCTCCGCGGTGCCCGGAGCGCTGACCGTCAACCCGGCGATGACCATCGCCGCGGTGGCGGAACGTTCCGTCCCCGGCATCGTGGAGGCCGCGCGGCGCCGCGGCGTACGCGTCACCTACGGCGCGCCCGCCCCCGACGGATCGACCAGCGGACGGCGGGCGGTCCTGCCGCTTCTGGCGACCTGACCACCTGCCACCCACCCGCCGATCCGTCCGGCAGTTCATCCGATCGTCCGCACAGAAGATCTCTTTCCCGCCGGGGAGGGGGTGTGAACCCCCTTTCCGGTTCCACGGTGACACGTGACCAGAGGTGATGAGGGTGAGACCGGTCGTCCGTACGGTTCTGCGCGGAGCGCTGGACCGTGTCCACCATGTCCGGGCGGTGCCACCGGGGGAGGCCCGGTCCACGGTGGCCGCCGTCTACGCCCAGACCGAACGGGACTTCGGAGCGCTCGCGCCGCCGGTCGCACTGCACTCCCCGGACCCCCAGGTGCTCGCCGCGGCCTGGACGATGCTCCGGGAGAGCCTGCTGGTCGAGGGCGCGACGAGCCGCGCGGACAAGGAGGCGGTGGCCACCGCCGTCTCCCGGGCCAACACCTGCCCCTACTGCGCCGAGGTGCACGGGGCCGCCCGGGGCCCCGACGGAGGGCGCGCCGCCGGGCCGGTGGCGGCCTGGGTATGGGACGGCGGAGCCGCCGGACCGCCCCCGGTCCCACCGGACCGGATCCCGGAGATCATCGCGACCGCCGTCACCTTCCACTACCTCAACCGCATGGTCAATGTGTTCCTGGACGGCTCACCGCTGCCCCCGGCGCTGCCGGCCGCCGCCCGGGGCACCGTCCTGAGGGCGGTCGCGCGGAGCCTGCGGCCCCGGCGGCCCGGCGGCCCGGCGCGGGGCGGCTCCCTGGCGCTGCTCCCTGCGGCGCCGCTCCCCGAGGATCTGGCGTGGGCCGCCCCGTACCCCCATCTCGCCGGGGCGTTCGCCCGGGCCGGTGCCGCGATCGGCGCGGCGGGGGAGCGCGTGCTGCCCGGCGCGGTACGGGAGATGGTGACGGCCCGGCTGGACGCCTGGGACGGCCGTCCACCGGGGCCCGGCAGCGGCCGGCCGGACGAGCCGCTGTCCCGGCTGGCCCCCGGGGAACGCCCGGTGGCCCGGCTGGCCCTGCTGACGGCGCTGGCCTCCTACCGGGTCACGGCGGCGGACATCGCCGCGGTCCGGGGCGGGCCGGTGCCGGTGGACGACCGGGACCTCATCGGGATCACCGCCTGGGCGAGCCTGGCGGCGGCGCGCCGGGCGGGCCTGCTGCTGGCACGGAACGGATGACCCGGCCCCCGGCGCCCCCGTACACCCCGCCCCCGCACACCCCACCTTGTACACCTCACCCCCGTACACCCACCTCGTACAACCCCACCCCGAGAAGAGAGCGAGCGCATGTTCGATGTGCAGAGTGTCCTCAAGGATCTGACCACCGCCGTGGACGAGACCGACCGGCTGGTCGCCGATCTCACCGACGAGCAGTGGGCCCGCGAGACCCCCGCGCCCGGCTGGACGATCACCCAGCAGGTCGCCCATCTCTCCTTCATCTTCCGGCTGGCCGGTACCGCCGCCGCCGACCCCGACGGCTTCCGGGCGATGACCGCCGAGGCCGCGAAGGACTTCAACGGCGCCGTGAACGCGGCCCTGAACGCCTATCCGCTGGCCGATCCCCGGGCGGTGCTCGACCGCTGGCGTTCCGAGCGGGCCGACTGCGTCGAGGCGCTCGCCGCCGTACCCCCGGACCGGCCGGTGCCCTGGCTGGTCAACCCGCTGCCGCCCGCCGTCCTCGGCTGCGCCGGGATCATGGAGACCTTCGCCCATGGCCAGGACATCGCCGACGCCCTCGGCGTCCGCCGGGAACCCGCCGCCTGGCTGCGCCATCTCGTCGGGTTCGCCGTGCTGACCCGGGACTTCGGCTATCTCTCCCGGGGGCTGACCCCGCCGGCCGAGCCCTTCCGCTTTGAGCTGACCGGGCCCTCCGGCGAGGAGTGGCGCCATGGCCCCGAGGACGCCGCCGAGCGGATCACCGGCCCCGCCCATGACTTCTGCCTGCTGGTCACCCGCCGCCGCCACCGGGACGATCTGGCCCTGACGGCGACCGGCCCGGTGGCCGACCACTGGCTGGGGATCGCCCAGGCGTACCGGGGGCCGGCCGGCGCCGGCCGCACCCCGGGCCAGTTCGCGCACCTCGACGGCTGACCCGCCGCGCGTACCGAACGGCCGCCGCCCCCGGACCCACCGTCCGGGGGCGGCGGCCTTCCGCCCCCGGGCCCGGACAGACCCGTACCCCCTGAACACGGGGCTCAGGGGGTACGGGACACGGGATACAGCGGTACGGGGTACGGGGGTACGGGGCAGGGCGCACGGGCCGGGTGGGGCGCGGGGTGCCGCGACCCGGCCGGGTCAGGGCAGCCGGACCGGGCTGTTGTGGTACGCGCTGATGAACCACCCCTCCGCCCGCTTGCTGAGGATCCAGGTGGCCCGGATCTCCCGCTCGGGCGCGACCTCCGACTCACCCGGCAGCAGCACCCCGCCCTGGGTCACCAGCACCGCCGTCCCCGCGTCCACGAACCGCACATCCAGCGGCGCCCCGAAGACCGAGGTCCCCCGGTACGGCCCGGCGTAGTTGTCGGCCATGAAGCCGCGGATCTCGTCCCGGCCCTTCTTGAACACATCGCCGGGCAGGATCATCGTCGCGTCCTCGGTGAACAGCCCGGCCAGGGCGACGGCGTCGTTGTCGGCCCAGGCGGCCATCATGCGCTGCGGTACACCGCCCACGGCGGCCATGTCGTCGGCGGTCGGCGCGATGGAGAGTCCGGCGCTCATCATGTCTCCCATTCCAGGAAATATCGCGGAAGGTCTGTACGGCCCATCCTGGTACGGTCCCGCCCCCGGGGGCATCTCGCGGACTGCTGTCCCGGGGCCACCGGCGCCGGCACCCGCACCACCCGACACCGTCCCTCAGCCGGCGGCCAGTTCGAGGATCGAGAGATAGCCGACCGGATGGACCGCGCGCACCGCGAGCCCCGCCGCCCCGGCGAGGGCACCCAGCTCCGCCAAGCCGCGCTCGCGGCCCCCGCAGTACGTCAGCATCCGCAGATCCATCGCGGTACTGGGCGACTCCCCGTCGGCGCCGACCGCCTCGATCACCAGCACCACCCCCCGTTCGCCCGCCGCCTCCGCACACCGCCGCAGCAGGGCGACGGCGGGCCCGTCGCTCCAGTCGTGGAGGATCGCGGAGAGCACATAGCCACCCGCGCCCGCCGGCAGCGGATCGAAGAAGCTGCCGGTCACGACCTCGGTACGGGCCGCCAGGCCCAGCCGCTCGAAGTTCCGCCGGGCCGAGGCGGCGGGCCCCGCCAGATCCACCACGGTGCCCCGCAGCGACCCATGGGCCGTCAGCAGCGCGCCCAGCAGACCGCCGCTGCCGCCGCCCACATCCACCACATGACCGAGGGCCGCCCAGTCGTACGCCCGCGGGACCCCGCCGTCGTCCAGATCGATGTGATGGTTCATCAGGGCGTCGAAGGAGGCGGAGAGCGGCGGATCGGCCGCGAGATCGTCCCAGAACGGCACCCCGTAGCGGACCGGATACGCCGGTTCGCCCGTCCGCACACTGTGGGCCAGCTCCACAAAGCTCAGGTCGCCCTTGCCGACCGCGCCCCCGGTGTCCAGCCACTTGCGCCGGCCCGCCGGATGGTCCTCCCGCAGCTGCTCCCCGAAGGCGGTGAGGGCATAGCGGCCCACCGGGTCCCGGGTCAGCAGGGCGACCGTGACCAGATGCCGCAGCAGCCGGTCGAGTGCGTCGGTATGGGTCCCGGTGGCGGCGGCCACCTCCTCGGCGGTGTCCCGGCCGGCCGCGATGTGGTCGGCCACCCGCAGGGTCGCCGCCACCCGTACGGCCATCGGGGTCGCCAGATCGGCCAGCGCCCTCAGCCCGACACGGCCCGCCGTTCGACCCGTCTGCACCGCCCGACCCGCCTGCCCCGTCTGCTCTGTCTCCCCCGTCTCCCGCGCCATCTGCGCTCTCCCTTCGTCTGGGCCGAGCGTAGGGGGCGCCGGACCCCCGGTTTTCTTCGTGCGTGCTCAGGCGCGCTCGGGCGGGCTCAGGGCGGTCACACGGTCGTCCGTGCCCGGCGGGAGCGCGGCACGGCAGTGCGGACAGCGTTCGGCGGCGTCCCACTCCTCCCAGCCGAAGGCGGCCGGGGCCAGCGTCCGCCCGCCGGACAACTCCTTGCGGACGGCGACCCGGTAGGCCCAGACGGCGTCCAGATAGGGGTGGTACGCGGCATGGAACTCCGCCGACTCCTGGGCCGCGCCCGAGCCGACCACCCGCTGGAGCGCCCGCAGCCGCTCGAACATCGCCTGGCCCGCCCCGGCGACGGCGGTCGTCGCCTCGATGAAGAGCCGCTCGCGCACCTCGTGGACGGCGGCCGTGCGCAGCGCGTCCCGCGCGGCGCCCGCCGGATCCGGGTGCTCCGCAGGCCGGCGCGCTATCCGGCGCAGCTCGGCATGGCACTCCCCGGCCGCCCCGATGAAGTCGGTGTAGACGGCCCGCCGTCGCTCGTCCCCGCTCTGCCGCGCCTCCTGCCTGCTGCGCAGCCCGTCCACGAGGACGGTGCCCGCCATGGCGATGAAGCCGCCGCTCGCGGTGGCCGCCAGAGTCCCCCAGTCCATGACGCCCGCTCCCCGACCTCTCCGCTCCGCCCGGTCACCGCCGGCCGGCGGTCCGCCCCGGCAATCTACGGCGGTCGGCACCCCGGTGGCCAGCGGAATCGGCCGGATTCAGGGCCGCCGCCCGACGGCCTCCCCGTACAGCGAACGGTCCACCAGACGTCGCTCCGGCAGGGGATCCCCGGTGAGGACGCCCTGGGCGCGATAGGCCCGCTGGAGCCTGCCGGTGGTGCCGGAGCGGATCTCCCAGTCCATCCGGAGGGAGGGGGTGGCGGCCAGCACGGCGGGGTCGGTGTCCAGCAGCCGGGCCAGCTCGGCGGTGAAGGCCCGGTCGGCCTTGTAGTCGCCCGCGAAGTAGGTGTTGACGGTACGGATGTACGCGCGGACCAGCGCGACGCCCGCGGCCCGGTCGTCCTGGAGCAGTCCCGGCCCGAAGAGCAGCCCGCCGAGCGGTTCGCCCCGGGGCTGGCCGCCGAGGTAGGCGTAGTCGCGGTCGCCGTCGAGGGTCCGCCACACCGGGTCGAGCAGCCAGGCCGCGTCCACCCCGCCGTTGCGCAGGGCGGTGAGCACATCGGCGGTGCCGAGCTGCTGGTAGCGGATGCGGTCCAGCGCCCCGCCGTGCCGGGCCAGGGTGCGGCCCATGGGGTAGGCGATGACCGAGCCCTTGCCGATCATCGTGCCCAGGGTGCGGTCCTCCATGGTGACCCGCCGCGCGCTCTCGCCGTCGCGCAGCCGTACCCAGAGCCCGCTGCGGGAGCCCCGCGCGGGGGAGTAGTTCCCCGCCACCCACCGCAGGGGGAAGCCGGCGGAGACCCCGTGCACCACGGCCGCCTCGGGGGCCGCCCAGAGCGCGTCGATCTCCCCCTTGGCCAGCAGCGGGAGCGCGTCCGGTGTGGGCAGCACCTTCAGGGTCACCTTCAGGTTCTCCCGGGCGAACTCGCCCCTGCGCACCGCCGTCACCAGCGGGGCCGCGTACTCCGCGCCGAGGGTGCCGCTGACGACGGTCAGCTCGCGCCGCCGGTCCAGCGGGCGGGGCGCGGGGGCCCCGGGGGAGCAGCGGGCGGGTGTCCGGCCGGGGGTGAGATCGGCGGGGTCGGTACGGGCGGCGGGGCCGCATCCCTGGACGGGGGTCACGGTCCGGGGCGCGGCGGGGCGGGTGTCGTCCGCCGGGGGAGTTCCCGCGCAGGCGGCCAGGGTCAGCAGGGCCAACAGGGCGGCCGCGACGAGCGGGGCACGCGGGGCGCGCGGGACGGGCGCGGTGGCACGGCGGCGCATGGAACCTCCCGGGGGGCGGACGGTCAGGACGGGCCCCGGCCCCGGTCGCGCGGGGCCCAGGGGGTGAGCAGCCGCCCGGTCGCGCGGACCAGTTCCGAGAAGACGACACCGAGGACGGCGACACAGACGATCCCGACGAACATCACGTCATTGCGGAACAGCGCCCGGGAGTCGAAGATCAGTCGGCCGAGGCCGTCGGTGGCGGCGATCTGTTCGGAGGCCACGATCACCAGGACCGCGACCCCGGCCGCGATCCGCGCCCCGACGAGGACGGCGGGCAGCGACGCGGGCAGCAGCACATGGCGGAACATCTGCCAGGGGGACGCCCCGAAGACCCGGCCCGCGTCCCGGTGCGCGGCCGGTACGGCGATCACGGCGGCCATGGTGGAGATCCAGACGAAGAAGAAGACCGTGGTGGCGACGAGGGCGATCTGCGGCCCCTCGCCCAGCCCGAACATATTGAGGAAGACCGGCAGCAGGGCGAGTTTGGGCACCACGTACAGGGCGTCGAGGGTCGGTTCCAGGGCCGCTCTGACCAGGGGGAGCGCACCCATGAGCAGACCGAGGAGGAGGCCCGCCGCGGTCCCGGCGGCATAGCCCGCCGCCACCCGCCCGAGGGTGGCGCGCACATCGGGCCAGAGGGCGCCGTCGGCGGCCCGTGCCCAGCCGTCGGTGAGGACGGTGGTGGGGGCGGGGTAGATCCGGGCGTCGATCCAGCCCTGGACGGCGGCCAGTTGCCAGAGCAGGACCAGGGCCAGGGGGACGGCGAGGGCCAGCGCGTTCTCCAGGGCCCGCCGCCGGAGGTGGGCCCGCCGGGGGTTCAGCTCCTGCGGCCCGGGACGGCGTACCAGGACATGGAGGGCGGGTACGGGCTCCTCCGCCGGTACCGCCCCGGGCGCCGCCGTCGCCTCCGTCGGCATGGGCTCCTTCCCGCTCACCGGGCGACCGCCGGGCCGCGCACCTCGTCCCGGAGCAGCCGCCACAGCTCCCGCTCCAGCGCGGCGAACTCCGGCGCGGACCGGATGTCGCCGGTGCGCGGGCGCGGGAAGGGGGACCGGCGCTCGGCGATGATCCGGCCGGGCCGGGCGGACATCACCACCACCCGGTCCCCGAGGACGATGGCCTCCTCCAGGCTGTGGGTGATGAACAGGGTGGTGGTGCGCAGGGTCTGGGTCAGCTCCAGCAGCTCGTCCTGGAGGATGGTGCGCAGTTGGGCGTCGAGCGCCGCGAACGGCTCGTCCATGAGCAGGATCTCGGGTTCCACGGCGAGCGCGCGGGCGATGGCGACCCGCTGGCGCATTCCGCCGGAGAGGGTGGCCGGGTAGGCGTCGGCGCACTCCGCGAGCCCCAGCCGGCGCAGCCACTCCCGGGCCCGCCGGTCGGCCTCGCGCCGGGGCAGCCGCCGGATGTCCAGGCCGAAGCGGACATTGGCGAGCACGGTCTTCCACTCGTGGATGCCGTAGTCCTGGAAGATCATCGCGGCGGGCCGGGGGGAGCCGGCCCGGATCTCCAGCTCACCGCCGGAGGGCCGGAGCAGCCCGGCGGCGATCCGCAGCAGGGTGGACTTGCCGCAGCCGGAGGGGCCGACGACACAGAGGAACTCCCCGGGGGCGATCGACAGATCCAGCGGGCCCAGGGCGTCGACGGCCGTGCGGCCCCGGCCGAAGGAGCGGCTGAGGGCGGTGGCGCGGAGCTTGGGGCGGGCCGCCGCAGGTGTCGGGTGCGGTGCTCCCACGGTGCCTCCTCGTGCCTCCTCGTGCCGTGACCGGAGGGTTCACCGGCCCGCCCGACGATATGACGAACCATCAGATTGGGGAAGGGGTGCCGCCCGGCCGGACGGCACCCCGGCCCCCTGCCCGGGGAGCCGCCGGGGAGCCGCCGAGGGTGCTGGCTGCCCGGGGAGTCGCCGAGGGTGCCGGGGCGCCGCCCCTCGCTCAGTCGGCCTCGTACGCCAGCCCCTCGTACGCCAGCCACTGCATGAAGGTGTGCAGACCGTGATGGAGGTCCATGGTGGGCTTCCACCCCTCGGGCCGGGGCGCCCTCGGCGGCGCGTCCGCCCCGCCCGCGTCCGCCCCGCCCGCGCGCGCCGGTCCCGCCACCGTCTCGGTCCCCACCGGCCGCACCGCCGCCAGCACCGCGTCGGCCATCGCCCGTTCCGTCACGGGCGTCCCGTCCGGCAGCTCCAGCACCCCGGCCGCCCCGGGCCGCTCCAGCAGCCGGTCCACCGCCCCCACCAGGTCGTACACATGCAGCGGACGGAGCGGACGCCCCGGCGGCTCGGTGAGGACGACCGGCCGGCTGCGCAGCGCGTTCCACACCATGGCCCCGATCGGCGACCGCCGTGCGCAGCCCGGACCGTAGAGATCCCCGGTGCGCAGGGTCACCGGGGCGCCGAGCCGCCCGGTGACGGCGTCCCGGAGCCGGAGCGCCACCCCGGTGCGCGCGGGGTCGGTCGTGTCCCGCAGCGGGCGCAGATCGAGCACCGCGTCATGGCCCGTACCGGGCCCTTCGGCGGGGACGGCGGCGAGCGGGGTCACCCGGTGGCCCCGGTCGGTGAGCCCGCGCACCACATGCTCGCCCAGCGGGCTCGCCGCGCCGACGACGGCGAGCGCGCGCCCCGCCCGTACCGGACGGGCCCCGGCACCGGCCGCCGCGCCCGCTTCGAGACCCGCCGCGACGCCCGCCCGCGCGATCCGGTCCAGACCCGCGCGGAGTTCCGCGATCCGCTCCTCGCCCTGATGGTGGCTCACCCCGCCGGGCCCGATGGTCGCCAGGGATTCCGCGCAGGCGGCTGTCCGGGAAACGCTGTCGCCCCTTCCCTCCAGGCGATGAACGAAACCCATGGTGAAAGCGGTCAGCCAGGTACCCTCGGCGGCCCTCCGGTCGGGTACTTCGGTCAACTCGATCTTGGCTGATTTGAATCTTTCGGCATCGATACCCCACCCTGCGAGATAGTCCTCGCATTCCAGATGGAGCCATCGCTCCGGACCCGGCCCCGGCACCCGTACCGCGCACTGGGCGACCCCGTGCTTGCAGAAGGGGACCGCCGACACCTCCTCCAGGGAAATTCTCTCGTCACCGACCCGGTCGTCCGGAAGAAAACACACCGAACGCCGCGGACCCCGGAAGGCGTTCCCGGAAATGCTGCCCCGGTCGTCGTGTTCGGTGAGATTCGGTACCGACACATAGGCGGGTATCCGCCGGGCCAGCAGAAACTGCCGCATCAGGATGTCGTCGGGCCAGGCGTCCAACCGCTGTCGCCCGTACTCCACATAGCCCTCGACCGCGGGACGCGGCAGCACGATCGCCACACAGGGGAAGTACTCGCCGACGGCGCGCACCCAGCGCGCCCCCGCCATCGCGCCGAGCCGTACCGCCGCGCCGTTGCGCGAGTCCCAGAGCGCGAAGAGCGCCAGAGCCGCGTCCGGGCGCTGCTCCACCGCCTCGGCCACCCGCGCGAAGAAGGAATCGGAGAGGATCATGTCGTCCTGGACCACCAGCTGGTGGGTGGCGCCCTCCTCGATCGACGACCAGGCCGCCAGTGCCGTGCGCAGCACCGACGGACGGCCGCCCGGGTCCGGGTCCATGACCACCCGCAGGGCCCCCGGCGGCGCCGACCCCGCCAGTGCCTCGGCGGCGGGCAGCCGCTTGGGGTGGGTCATCACCGCTCCGCTGATGCGATGGCGCCTCATGGGTCCTCCCAGCTCGAAAAGCCTCCGGACGGAAGAATTCCGCGATCGGCGCGCAGAGGTGTCAGGGGTGTCACCGCGCCTTCCCACAGAGTTCTCCGCCCTTCGGCACTGATGAATTTCGGACAGTACGGTGGTGCGTTTCCTTGCGGTGGACCTGCCGAAAAGGCCCCCTGGTTAGGTCCGAGGATGATCGTTCATGCTGGTGCGCGCAGCCCCATGCGTATCACTCTTTCAAGGGAGTCCGTATGACCGCGCAGATCGACGACGAGTCCATTGACGCAGGTGACTCCGTCTCTTCCCGGCTGGAGAAACTGCGGGGATCCCGGATCGTGGTGACCGGCGGCGGTGGTCTGGTGGGCAGCCGGCTGACCGCCCTGCTGCGGGCCGCCGATGCCGAGGTGACCGTCCTCGACCGGATGGACGCCTATCCGGAATTCACTCATGAACTGTTCGGTGCCCAGCGGCTGGCGAGCCGTCTGGTGGTGGGCGACATCCGCGACCGGGAGCTGGTCCGGAGCGTGCTCGACGGCGCCGACCATGTGGTGCACGCCGCCGCCTTCGCCGATGTCGCCGCCTGCACCCGCCGCCCCGACATCGCCTTCAAGGCCAATATCGAGGGCACCGAGGTGGTCCTGGAGGAGGTCGCCGCCGCCGAGGTGCGCCGCTTCGTCATGGTGTCCTCCGCCGCCGTCTACGGCAATGGCACCGACCCCGCCGACGGGCCGCAGCGCTTCCGCGAGGACCAGCCGGTGCACCCGCTCTCCGTCTACGCCAACGGCAAGCTCTGGGCCGAGCACCAGACCCGGCTGATGCTCGGTGGCTCCAGCACCGACTTCGCGATCCTGCGCTACTTCTCCGTCTACGGCGATCCGCAGATCCCCAAGCCCGGCAGCCACTCCTGGATGGTGCCCTGGCTGACCATGCACGCACGGGTGGGACTGCCCATGCGGCTCAACGGCGGCGGGGTGCAGGTACGCGATCTGGTCCATGTGGACGACATCGCCGCCGCCACCGCGCTCGCCCTGGTCGAGGACGGGGTCGTCGGCGAGACCGTCAATGTCGGCTCCGGCGTCCCCACCTCGGTGCGCGCGGTCGGCGAGCTGATCGCCCCGCACTTCCCCGGCGCCGAGTTCATCGTCACCCCGCGCCCCGCCGACGACCCCCTCGGCGGCTGCGCGGACACCGACCGCATGCGCGAACTGCTGCGCTGGCGGCCCGGGATCACCGTCGCCGAGGGCGTCGAGCGGTATGTGCGCTGGCTCGACGCCACGCCGGAGGCCGTGCCCTCGTTCCTCACGGAGCAGGCCACGTGAGACCGTCGGCCCGGACGGCCGGGGCACGGCCGGGCGGAGCGGAGGGCAGGACACCCATGGGGTACGAGGGTTCGTACATCTGGTCACTGCGCGAGCGGGTGGGGAACCGGCTCCTGCTCGTCCCCGGGGTCCAGGTACTGCTGCTGGACGGGGCCGGCCGGGCGCTGTTCCAGCAGCGGGCCGACACCGGCGTCTGGGAGCTGCCCGCCGGGGCCTGCGAGGAGGGCACCGACTTCGCCGGGGCGGCCGTGCGGGAACTGGCGGAGGAGACCGGTCTGCGGGTGCGCCGCGAGGATCTCGTCCCCTTCGGCTCGCTCTCCGACCCCGGGGTCCACACCCTCACCTACCCCAACGGCGATGTCACCCACTGCTTCGCGCTCTGCTTCGCGGCCCGGGTCTGGACGGGTGAACCACGGCCGGAGCCGGACGAGGTGCTCCGGATCCGCTTCGCCGACCCCGCCGACCCGCCGCGTCCGCTCCATCCCCCGACCGCCGTGGTCCTGGAGATGTTCCGCGCGTTCGACACCACAGGAAGGTTCCAGCCCCGGTGAGCACGGAGAAGACCCAGGACGGGGAGCGGACGGGGGGCGCCCGGGTGCCCTGCCGGGCCTGTCTCTCCGGCGAGGACCTCGACTGGCTCGGCGGCCGGTCCGTCAGTCTCGCCCTGGACCTGCCCACGACCGTCGAGACGGTCCCCGGCCCGGCCGCCGGGCCCCCGGAGGCGGGCTGGTCCGCCGAGGTGTGGCAGTTCCTGCGCGAACGGCTGCCGGAGCTGCCGGCCCTGCCGCCCGCCGTACGGGTGCGCAGCGAGGCGCCCTCCGCCAGCGGGCTCTCCTCCTCCACCGCGCTGATCGTGGCGCTGTTCCGGGCGTACACCGAGGCGTATCCGCCCCGGCGGCCGGTGCCGGTCGCCACCCTCGCCGAGTGGGCGTACTCCTTCGAGTTCGCCCGCTTCAACGGGGGCGGCATGGACCATCTGGCCGTCATCGAGGGGGACGCGCTGCTGCTGGAAGGGAGGCCCACCGGACTGCCCGCGATACGGGGGCGGGCGCGCTTCCCCGCGGAGTGGACCGTGGTGGTGGTCGATTCGGCCCTCCGCAAGGACACCGGCGACCATATCCGGGTGGTACGGGCACAGCTCGCCACCGGCGACCCGGAGCTGGCCGCCTACCGCAAGGAGGCGGACGCGGCCTCGGGCGAGGTCTGGCGGGCCATCGCCGACCGCGATCTGGACGCGCTCACCGGGGGCATGGACCGGGCCCATGTGACCATGCGCGACCACCAGCGGATGTCAACGCCGGTCCTGGAGGAGCTGCGCGGGCTGGCCCTGCGCGCCGCCGGTCTCCGGCTGAAGCTCAGCGGCGCGGGCGGCGGCGGCGCGCTGGTCGGGGTCTGCCGTACGGGGGAGCGCGACGATGTCGTCGGCGCCCTGCGGCAGGCGCTCTGGGAGCGGTTCCCGGCGGCCCGGGTGATTCCCGCCCAGGCGGCGGGGGCCCCGTTCGCCGACGCGCCGGCGCCCGGCCGGGTCCCGGCTCCCGGGCGGCCCCTGGGCCTGTAGCGGGAGCCGAGGGCGGCCCCGGCCCCGGGGCTCCGGCGTCCCTCCGGCCCCGCTCCAGGGAAGGACAGTCCATTCCTGGGAAGTTCTCAGCGAACTCAGAGGAACCTCGGCTGAGGTGGTGCATGCCCGGGAGGGCGTACCCGGTGACCCCGGTCCCCGCCGTACGCCCTCCCCGGGTTGTCCCCCCACACGCAGACAACCGAGGAGTCGACATGACGACGCAGAGGTCGAGCAGTGCCCCGGGCCCGAAGAGGCCGGCGAGCGGCGGGCGGCGTCCGCGCGGCCATGCGGTCGCGGCGGCCGTCGCGGGGGCACTCGCCCTGACGGCCCTGTCCGCCGGTACCGCCCAGGCGGCCGACACGGATATCGCGCCCGGCTCGAAGATCTGCAAGAACCAGGCCTGGACCTCGGGGAACGGCCGTACCCAGCTGAAGGTCCTCGGCTCCGGCGAGCTGACCGTCACCCAGAGCGGCACCGTCGTCTGGCGGGCCCCGGGCACCAAGGACAAGGGCCACTGCGCGGTGTACCAGCAGGACGGCAATGTCGTCGTCCACAACAGCGCCGGCGCGCCCGTCTGGGCGTCCGGGGTGCACGGCGGCATCAACGGGTACGGCTGGCTGTCCGTGCAGGACGACGGCAATGTGGTGGTCTACGGCTACTACGGCAACCCCGTCTGGGCGACCGGCACCCACGGCTGAGCGCACCCGCGCCCGAGTACACCCACGGCTGGTACACCCACGACCGAGCGCACCCGCGCGGGAGGGTGCGGGCGCGCGCGGGACCTCGGTCCGCGCCGGCCCCCCCCCCCCCCAGTGGACCCGCGGGCCCGGGGGCAACGGGGGCGGCTCAGCTGAAAGGGTGGTGGTGGGCGGCCGGGTGCGGTGT